>CAUTVA010000015.1:0-9512 GCA_963541875.1 uncultured Candidatus Saccharibacteria bacterium | reverse complement strand
CTAAGGTATTAGCTGGCGTGTCACAAGGTACAGACAATAATTTACAATTCGAAGAGACAAATGCTACAGCTTCACCTGTAATTAATCCTGCAACCATCTCACCAGATCCTATTACTACAGATCAGAACGATGAGCCTGCTACTGACATAACGAAGCCCACTACTCCAGAGCCAGTCATGACAACTCCAGTGGTCAGCGCACCAACTCCAACTGCGACTGCAGATCCTGCGCTCGATACGATTAAGCAAACTGCCTTGAACGAGTTGCGTCCATTAGTTGACAAGTTGGACGTTTCTCCAGAAGAAAAGTTTGATACTTACCTGTTACTTCTTCGTTCTACGGATGATAAAACTCTGATCGCGCCGGCACACGACGCTGCCATAGCTATTGTCGACGAAGCTCGCCGCGCTCAGGCTCTACTGGATATCATTAAAGAGATCGACTATTTCTCAAATCCTCGTTAAGTCATTTCTCCAAAATAAAAACCCGCCATTTTCGGCGGGTTTTTATTGCTCGGGGCAGATTTACATCATACCCATTCCTGGCATGCCGCCAGGAGCAGCTGCAGCTTCAGCCTCTGGAATATCAACCACCAAAGCACCCATAGTTGCCGCAGTTGACGCAATTGACACTGCATTTTGAACAGCTTCTTTAGTCACACGAGCTGGATCAATCACGCCAGCCTTCTTCACATCAATTAGACCATCTTCTGGCTTCATAACGTTAACGCCGAATCCAGGTTTGCCAGATTCAACTTGAGCAAGCAGCGCATCGGCATTCAACCCAGCATTTTTCATAATCTGCAAGAACGGCTGCTTCAGAGCGTCCTTCAAGATTTGTCGACCAACCGACAAACTATCCGCGCCGCTAACTTTTAGATTGCCAGCCAAATTGACCAAAGTTACGCCACCACCAGCGACAATTCCCTCAGCCAAAGCCGCTTTAGTAGCCGCCACTGCATCATCAACGCGAAACTTCTTCTCGTCAATTTCAGTCTCAGTCGCGCCACCAACCTTAATAACCGCAACTTTACCAGATAGCGCTGCGGCACGCTTGTCGAATTGCTCTTTCTCATACTCACTTGAAGCATTTTCTGAAAGCGACTTAATCTCAGCAATTCGTTCCTTCACGCCTGAAGGTTTGCCCGCACCTTCGATAATTGTTGTTTCGTCTTTACCAACAATCACCTTGCGCGCCGAACCCAAAACTTCTAAGCCAGCGTTTTCGAATGTCAATCCGTGATCTTCAGAAATCACAGTCGCACCAGTCAACACAGCGATATCACGAAGTACATCTTTACGACGGTCGCCGAAACTTGGCGCCTTAACTGCTACGGTATTAAATACGCCCTTCAATTTGTTCAAGACCAAAATACTCAATGCCTCGCCCTCAACTTCATCGGCAATCAAAACCACGTCCTTTTTACCGCTTTGTGCCAATTTTTCCAACATTGGCAAGAATTCTTGCACGCTAGAAATCTTCTTGTCGGTGATTAGAATTGCTGGCTTTTCGTACACAGCTTCCTGACGACCCGCATCAGTAACAAAGAACGGACTCACCCAACCCTTGTCCAAGCTAAAACCTTCGACAACTTCAGCTTCCAGTTCCAAACCTTGACCAGCCTCAACAGTAACCACGCCGTCTTTACCGACTTTCTCAATCACGCCAGCGATCAATTTACCAATTTCCGCATCACCCGCCGAAATCGTAGCAACTTCAGCCACGCGATCAGACTTGCCCTCAATCGGCTCAGCCAATTTGTTCAATTCTTTAACAATTTCCGCGCCAGCTTGTTCGATGCCTTTCCTAAGTTCCATCGGATTATGTCCAGCCGCAATCAATCGATTCGCCTCTTTCAAAATCGAATACGTCAACACCGTTACAGTCGTCGTGCCGTCGCCTGCTTGCTTGTTCAAATTCTTAGCAGCTTGCTTGATTAAATCAGTACCGACTTTGTAGCCCAGCGTTTCGTCATCGTTTTCTGGCAATTCAATTCCTTCAGCCACAGTTACGCCGTCATGAGTAACCGTTGGACCACCAAAACCTTTCGCAATCACAACGTTGCGACCCTTTGGACCGTAAGTTACTTTAACTGCGTCGTATAGCGATTTAGCTCCGCCAAGCACGCGATTTCGCGCATCATCATCATAAAAAACTTTTTTTGCCATAATTAAACTCCCCTTTTTATCCAACAACCGTTGCTAAAATATCTTCTTCGCGAACAACCAAATATTCCGTGCCGTCAATTTTCAAATCCGTAGTCGAATATTCCTTATAGACAATTCGATCACCGACTTTGACGTTCTTCACGTCGCCACCAACTGCTTTAACTTCCGCAACTACTGGCTTTTCTTTAGCGTTATCAGGCAAGTAAATTCCGCTCGCTGTCTGAGTCTTTGCTTCTTCGCGCACCGCTACAACACGGTCGCCAAGAGGCTTAATAGGTGTACTCACGTTATCCTCCATTTCGTTAACAACGTATCTATTGTAACGCACTAATTTAGCACTCGTCAAGTGTGAGTGCTAATTATCTCCTACGCCTCGACTTTCTAGATTTTTTACAACGGTCGTGGTAATATTCACACAGAAGTAGGTAGCTCCACCCGTATTGGATGGGAAAGCGGACCTACTTCTTTTTATGACGACTGTCTTCTTTCCTGACTATTTCTTCAAGTTTTTCCTTATAAAATGAACGCACCCTTTTAACGGCTTTATTGCTCGGCATTAAATTATCTTCATAAGAACCAAAGTCACCCCGTCTATGATCGAAACCAGACCAAATAGCGTGATATCCCTTATCACGGTAACTATTGTTAGCATTCCGCGCAGAGTTGGGTGTTGATTTTATATCAAGACCAATTATATGCTCGCCACCATAATTAACCTTATATTCAACTATAAGATCTATTCCAGAGAGATCATCGTCAACGCTGGCTACATGAACAGCCCGTACTCCCTTAGTCTTTTTCAAAGCCATTTCAGCAGCGATTTCATGACGCATACCATTAATCACGTGAATTAAGAATTTATATGCATTTTCAATTTACTCATCGCCATAGCCAAGACAATCCATAGCATCCTGAACGTCCGATATAAGTTCTGATTTACAAGTATATTGCCTTTCGCTAATTATGTCTCGTACAACCTTATTAAAAGTCACGGCCGTTTCTTTGTTTTTCTTCTTATTTTCGGGTATATAAAATTCTCCTTCTCTATAAGATTCAAGTTTTTCTTTCGCTCGAATCCAATAAGGCATGACTCGTATTAATTCCAGTATTTTATCTTCCGGTGCTTTATCTGTGTCACCTCTCTCTTTTAAAATATCATCCGCAACACCTGACGCAACATATCTATCCACTAATCGACATGAACTTTCCGGATTAAACTCTCTGGTTGCGGCTCGCCCTATTCCTAATACAATTTTACGCAGTCTTTCTTGATACTTGGAAGATTCAACAATCTCCCAAGCAATCTCAGCTACTCCTGATCCTCTAGCAATCTCCATACAATAGTTGCTATAATACCATAAAATCACTAAAAAAGCAACCCTATACTCTTCTCCCTACTATCTCTCAATCTGTTATAATATCTTCATGCAATTATTCAAACATCTCTTAGAAACAATTCTCGGCTCTTACGTAAAAAAATATCTTAAATCTCATCCTGGCACCAAACTAATTGCCGTAGTTGGCAGCGTTGGTAAAACTAGTGTAAAATCAGCAACCGCCACCGTTCTATCAGAAAAATTCACCGTGCGCCATAGTCGTGGCAATTTGAACACAACCTTAAGTGCGCCGCTGGAAATCTTAGGCGTAGACGGACCAAAAAACGCCAAATCCCCCCTAGCCTGGATAAAAGTTTTCTCCGCAGCACACGCCAGCATAAAAAACCCCGAATCGCCAGATGTAATTATTCAAGAATGTGGTATTGATTGCCCTGGTGAAATGGCTACTTTTATGCGCTACATTCAACCCGACATTGCCATAATTACCTCTGTTGCTCCTGAACATATGGAGTTTTTCAAAAATATGGATACGGTAGCTCATGAGGAATTGTCCATTAGCCAAGTCGCTAAAAAAACCATCTTCAACCTTCACGATATCGATGAAAAATATCATAATCTCATAGTTGGAAATCGCATGAGTTACGGCGACGAATCCGCTGATGTTTTCCTGGAAATTAAAAAGACTACAGACACTGGTTGTATTGTCAATCTGAAACACTCCGAAGAAACCTCTCAGGACATCAATATTTCTGTATTAGGCAAACACAACATTCGCTCAATCACTGGCGCAGCGGCGGCGGGGTTAGCTTGCGGAATGAATATTCAAGAAATTGCGGCAGCTTTAACAAAAATCAAACCAGTTTCAGGTAGAATGAATATTTTACGCGGCATACGCGGCTGTACATTGCTGGACGACACTTACAACGCCAGCCCTATTGCCATGGAAAATTCGCTAAAAACGCTCTATTTCATCTCTGCCAATCATAAAATTGCCGTATTGGGAGATATGAATGAATTGGGCGAAACGTCCGAATTAGAGCATAAAAAAATCGGCGAAATTTGCGACCCTAAACAGTTAGAATTACTCATCACCGTCGGTAAAATGACCAAGAAACACCTCGCACCAATTGCTGAAAAAAATGGCTGTAAAGTAATCTCTTTTGACACAGCGCTTGAAGCTGGAGAATTCCTGAAAAATAGCGACATTAAAGATACAACTATTCTATTCAAAGGCTCACAGGGCGGCATTTACCTTGAAGACGCCGTGAAAGAATTACTGCTTGACCCAAATGATGCAGAAAAATTAGTTCGCCAATCACAAAGCTGGAAACAGATTAAAGCGAAATTTTACGACTCTTTTTCTCAATCTCAGAAATAATTTCCTGAACGACATTCTTGTCATTCCACGGAATTCGCTTGCCATTCACAATTCGGTACTGCTCATGACCCATACCCGTAATCAGAATCGTATCGCCACGAACAGCCGACTTCAAAGCCTGATAAATCGCCTGTTTTCGGTCAGCAATTTCCGTCATTTTATGAGCCTTCTTCGTTCGCTCAATTCCCTGACGAATCATCGCCCGAATTTCGTCTGGATTTTCGTTATAGCTCTCCTCGTCAGTTAGAAAAATCCTATCTGCCAAATTAGCCGCCAGCTCGCCCATAATCGGACGCTTTGTCTTATCTCTGTCGCCACACGCACCAAACACCAAAGTTAATCGCCCCTTGGTAATTTTATGAGTGGTTTTTAGCAATTTTTCCAGCGCGTCTGGCGTGTGAGCATAATCCACAATAATATCAATTCCAAGCTTATTTTCTACTCGCTCGAATCGTCCAGGAATCGCCTCCAAATTCGCCACGCCCTCTTGGATATCTTCCAACTTTATTCCCAACAAATACGCCAACGACACCGCAGCCGACATATTCATCACGTTAAATTCGCCAGGCAAATTAGTCGCCAGCTCCAAATGAGTTTGATGGTCAATCAGTAAATTCGCCTCTGTTCCCTTTTTATATAGCTTAACGTGCGTTAAGTGAGCCTCAGCTTCCGGATTCGTTCCGTAAGTCATTTTCTCACCAGAAGCTGTAAACTTATCAAAATATTCAAACCACTCGTCATCACGATTCAGCACGATATATTTCGGCTTTTTCTCAAACAATTTAGCCTTAGCTGCCGCGTAAGCTTCCATCGTTTTGTGATAATCCAAATGGTCTTGAGTCAAATTAGTCATCACCGCCGCCTCAATTGGCACGCCGTCAAATTTATGCTGCGACAGAGCGTGACTTGTCGCCTCTAAAATCACATATTCCACGCCTTCACGCTGAGCCGTCTGGAAAAAACTGAATAACCTCGCCACAGTCGGAACTGTCGCATTCAAATCATTTATCTTTTCCTTGCCAGCAATTTCAATCACCGCCGTCGTAAATAACGCAGTCTTAAATCCAGCCTCTTTCAAGATCTCATTGATATAACAAGCGGTCGTAGTTTTCCCGTTCGTCCCTGTTACTGCAATAATTCTCAAGCCACGAGCTGGATTACCATATCTTAGGCTAATCATCTTCGTGCGCGCAACTCTATAGGCGTTTTCGGTTTTTTCCAAAGCTCCTTGAGGTAGCGTTTTTCTAGCAATTTTTACCAACTCGTTTTTCATAATACCCATTTTACCACTTATATTTGCTATAATAAAAACAAATGAGGATTTTGGGAATTGAATCCAGTTGTGACGAAACAGCGGCGTCAATAGTTGAAGATGGCGAACGCCTGCTTTCAAATGTCGTCAATTCACAAATTGATATTCATGCAGAATACGGCGGAGTTATTCCAGAAATTGCCGCTCGCAGCCACTTGGAAGTTGTAAATCCCGTCATTAAAAAAGCTTTGTCTGACGCAAATTGCACTTGGGATGATATCGACGCCATCGCCGTTACTTACGCGCCGGGGCTTATTGGCTCGCTATTAATCGGCACTCTCGCCGCTAGAACTCTCGCTATTATTCACAATAAACCGCTCTTTAAGATTCATCACGTAGAAGCTCACGTGTACGCCAATTTTATCAATAAGCAAGCCGACAATTTATCTCTAACATTGCCGAAACAGCAGCCGTCATTCCCTATGCTTTCGTTAATCGTTTCAGGCGGGCATTCACAACTTGTCCTATTTAAAAACCACGGTGATTATCAACTTATTGGACAAACTCAAGACGACGCGGTTGGCGAAGCGTTTGATAAAGTTGCTAAAATCATCGGCTTGCCATATCCTGGTGGCCCAGCCATTGCTAAAGTCGCTGAACTTGGCGATCCACACGCATTTCACTTGCCTATTGCCAAATTATCCGGCGAATACGATTTTTCCTTCTCTGGGCTTAAGACAGCCGTTTTGAGAGCCGTTCAGCACGAAGTCGGTAAAGACTTCACTTTTCCCTCTCATGAGCTTCCAGCACTCGTAGATGACGAATTACGACGTAATATGGCAGCGAGTTTCCAGTATACAGCCATAAAAACTCTCGTAAATAAAACCAAAAAGGCGTTTGACAATTTCCAGCCAGCCTCCGTTGTAATCGCTGGCGGAGTCGCAGCTAATCAAGAATTGCGCCGTCAATTACGCGAAGCTTTGCCAATTGACATCGAATACGCCCCTATTCAACTCTGCACAGACAACGCCGCGATGATTGCCACTCTCGGTTATTTCAGATCTCAAATTGACGATCCTACAGATCCATACGATCTGGAAGTTCAGCCAAGTTTATCAATGACAGCAATATAACGTTGTGAGGATTACAACATGAATCAACATTTTCTACAATCATCAGCCTGGGAAAAGTTCCAACAATCGCTCGGTCGAAAGGTCTTTCACAACAGAGGTGAAGGATGGGAATATTTCGCAATATTAGAGCACGGCACAGGCAATTCTCGCTTATATTGCCCCTTCGGTCCAATCGCTATTAACGAAGAAGCATTACGATTAGCGCTAAAAGACTTAGCAGAGCTCGGCAAAAAACTTGGCGTAACTTTCCTCAGAGTCGGACCAATTAAACCCACCTTTTCTAAGGTATTATCTGATGAGCATTGGAAGAAAGCCACTTACGTACATTTGCAGCCAGAACATACGCACGTTATCAATCTTCAGCAACCAGAGGAAGAGATTATAGCAAGCATGGCGCAACCTGTAAGGAATTGTTATAGAAATTATCACAAAAAAGGCGTAACAGTTCATCAATCTCAAAACCCAGACGATATTAAATATTTCCTAGAATTGATACACGAAGTTGCCAAACGAACCGGCATGTCGCCGCACCCAGATTCATATTTTCATAAGCAAGCTGATTCCCTACTGCCATCAAAGAACGCCTCATTTTGGTACGCAACATACAACAATAAAGTAATTGCTACTGCCCTATTCTTCGACTCAAAAACAACTCGAATTTACGCACATGCAGCAGCAAATTCTACGCCAGAATATCGCAAGCTCAACGCTGGAACCGCCCTGCTCACCGAAGCGATAATCGATGCAAAACATCGTCAAATGGAGAAAGTCGATTTATACGGAATTGCGCCTGAAAACGCACCAAAAAATCACCCGTGGGCTGGCTTTACGAAGTTTAAGCGATCGTTCGGCGGCGAAGATATTTATTCTGGGTCAACTTGGGAACTCCCCTTAAAGCCACTTCAATATTGGCTATATCGAGCGTATCAAACGATCAGAAAATAACCTTATTTCATCCATCACACCACATAAATTTGTGGTATAATTAAGATGTAATATAAACATGTGGAGAAATTAGAGGATTACATATTTAAGGGCTTTTGCACGTGAAAAGCTACTTTGTTTTCTTTTGTCTTTTTTCACATGAAAAAACCATGGAATAACTTATGCAGCTAGCTAAACAATACATACCAAACGATTACGAACCGAATATTTACGCCCTATGGGAAACCAGTGAGGCTTTAGAACCAACAGGGGTAGGTAAGCCATATTCAATCATTATGCCACCACCTAATGCGAACGGTAATCTTCACATTGGGCACGCACTCGATATGAATCTGAAGGACATTCTGATTCGCTATCACCGAATGAAGGGTGACGACGCCGTATTTATTCCAGGCGCCGACCACGCTGGGTTTGAAACTTGGGTTGTGTATGAAAGAGAATTGACAAAGCAAGGGAAGAGTCGCTTCGATTTTTCACGTGACCAATTGTATAGTCAAGTTTGGAATTTTGTACAAGAAAAACGCGGCAATATGGAGCTGCAATTGCGCGCGTTAGGTGTTAGTGCATCATGGAAGCATTTGACATTCACTCTGGACGACAAAGTCATCAACACCGTATACGATACATTTAAGAAAATGTGGGATGACAATTTAGTTTACAGGGGTGAGAGGATTGTTAATTACTGTACCAAGCACCAAACCAGCTTTGCCGACATCGAGGTAGAACATAAGAATGAGAAAGGGAAGTTGTGGAAAATAGCTTACCCGACATTAGATAAAATTGGCGAGATTATCATAGCTACTACGCGCCCAGAAACTATGCTCGGCGACGTTGCCGTGGCGGTTCATCCAGACGATGAGCGATACAAAAAATTGATTGGAACTCGCATTTTACTGCCAATTGTCGATAAGGAAATTCCTATCATCGCGGACGAATACGTCGATATGAGCTACGGCACCGGTGCAGTTAAGATTACGCCAGCACACGACCCGAACGACTTTGAAATTGCAAAACGCCATGATTTGTCTTTAGAATCAATCATCAGCCCAGAAGGGAAGATGATAAATGTGCCAGCGCAGTTCTTAGGATTAACGCCAGTAGAAGCTCGTGCTCGAGTTTTGGAGGCGTTGGAGGCACTGGAGCTACGCCGTGGTGAAACTGAAATTGAACACGCCGTTGGACATTGTTATAAGTGTGGCAGCGTGATTGAGCCAATGATTAAAGAGCAGTGGTTTATTAAAACGCAATCACTCGCACAGCCAGCAATTGACGCGCTTAAAAAAGAAGAAATTACTTTTT
>CAUTVA010000014.1:0-9757 GCA_963541875.1 uncultured Candidatus Saccharibacteria bacterium | reverse complement strand
ATAATTTGGCGAAGATGGAGCCGTTTGGCAATGGTAACGCGGAGCCTATATTGAAGATAACCAAAGCGACGGTTTTGAGCGTGAGGAGAATGGGTGCGGATGGGCAACACGTGAAATTGACTTTGCGTGATAAAAATGACGTTGCGTTGCAGATGCTGGCTTTTAATGCGCCAGAAGAGTTTTTCCGTGAGGTAGGTGACGAAGTGTCTGTCTGGTTCCAGCCGACTGTAAATGAATGGCAGGGGATGAAGTCAGTTGAAGGGCGATTGCTGCATTTGGCTTAGGTGCAATAGTTGCGTTATTTTTTATATCAAATCTAGTTGGCAAATACTTTCTTATCTGTTATAATGTTTGCAGTATGGTACAAGTAACACGTAAAGATCAGAAGGAAGCGAACGAAAATATCATTCGTCGTTTCAACCGCAGGGTTTTGCAAAGCGGTGTTTTGGCTCGCGCTAAGAGCGTTATGCGTTTTGAAAAACCAATTTCAAAGACCGAGCGTCGTAAAAAAGCTATTATTCGCCGCGAGCGACGAGCTGAAAAAACGGCAAAAATGCGCCTAGGGGTGCGTTAATGTCTGCGCTAAAAGAGCGCATTACTAGTGAAATGAAAGCCGCTCTATTGAGCGGCGATCGTTTTCGTGGTGATGTTTTGCGTAATCTAAAGGCAGCAATCTTAAACGAAGAAGTTTCTTTGGGTAAGCGAGAAAACGGCTTGAATGATTCTGAAATTGAAAAAGTCGTTGCTCGAGAAGTGAAAAAGCGCGTCGAAAGTGCGGATTTATATCGAAAGAATGACCGTGCGGAGTTGGCGGAACCTGAAGAAAAAGAAGCGGAAATTTTACGAGAATTTTTGCCAGAGCAACTTGGCGAAGCAGAAATCTCGAAGATTGTAGAAGAAGTTATTGCGAGTATGGACGATGTCTCAATTCAGAAAATGGGACAAGTTATTGGCGCGGTAAAAAGTAAGGCTGGCAATGCTGCGGATGGCGCGTTGGTGGCGAAAATTGTTAAAGAAAAACTCACAAAATAGGAGGAAAAAATGATTGTATTTTTTGGGCCGGCGGGTGCTGGTAAGAGTGTGCAGGGGCAGATTTTAGCGGCACGACATGGTTGGCGTTGGCTTAGTGCCGGACAGTTGTTGCGCGATACTCACGATGGCGAATTGATTCATCGCATGCAATCTGGCGAACTGGTGCCAGTAGAAACTATCAACGGTTTGATGGGTGAGGCTCTTAATAAAGCTAAGGATATTAATGGTGTAATTCTGGACGGCTATCCAAGGCAATTAGAACAGGCTAAATGGCTGATTGAGTCGCGTTCACATCACGGAAAAGATGTTAAGTTGGTGATTGTGTTGGAAGTTCCGCGCGATGAAATTCTGGAGCGTTTGAGGGTCCGCGGCCGAGTTGACGACACGCCTGAAGCAATTGACAAACGACTCAGTATTTATCGAGGTGAAATTTACCCAATTTTGGATTATCTAAATGAAAACGGCGTTCCAATTGTACATATGAGCGGCGTTGGAACTGTCGGTCAAGTTCATGATGAAATCGAGAGGGAGCTGGTTAGCCGCGGCATTGTTGAGGGTGTAAAATGAGTCGATTAATCACTGGAGAAAAAACGCCGCAACAGATGAAAGATATGCGCGAGTGCGGTAAAATGCTTGCGACAATTTATGACGAATTGAAAAAATCCGTAACGGCTGGAATGAGTGAACTGGACGCTAATGATTTTGTAGCCAAGCGAATTAAAGATTTTGGCGCAGAGGCGACTTATCTTACGGACGAAGTGAAATTCCCGGGAGTGATTTGTATATCGACGAACGAGCAATTGGTGCATTCTTTCCCGACCGAATATGTTTTTGAAAAGGGCGACGTGGTCAGTTTCGATTTGGTGATTGGCTATCGTGGAATGAAAACGGATAGTGCTTTTACTATGGTTGTTGATGAAGAACCTAAGGGCGCGAAGAAACATTTATTGCATGCAACTGAACAGAGTTTATATGCTGGAATTGACGCGATAACTGGCGATGGAACGCGAGTTGGTGATATTTCAGCGGGGGTGGAAGCTGTACTGAAGAAGGCTAAACTTGGTATAATCCGTGAACTAGTTGGTCATGGCGTGGGGCTGAGTATGCATATGGAGCCAGAAATTCCGAATTACGGCAGGCGAGGAACTGGTCCGATGTTGCATGTTGGCGATACAATTGCAATTGAACCGATGGCGAGCTTGGGTGGTGAGAAAATTATCACCGACAGCGACGGCTGGACAATTAGCATGAAAGATGGCAGCCTGGGTGCGCATTTTGAGCATACGGTATTGATTACCGAAACTGGCGCTGAGATTCTTACGAAACTTTAATTATTAATCTGAATCTAGCGATTCGTTATCGAAATCTATCTCGGCAACTATATATCGGGGGCGGGTGGCAAGATCGCCGCTACCCCATCCGCCGGCATAACTCGTTATGCCATGCTCGGCTTGCCAATCTAGATATGTTTTTTCACTGCATTTTAGATCGTCCATCTTTTTGCGCATCTGTTTTTGCTCGATTCCGTCATTATATACTTCAATGTAGAAAAATACTTTATTTTTGCCACACTCTCTGTATCCAATATTATTTTTTAGCGAAGTGTCCTTTGTTGGGCCATTTTTTAGGGTATTTAATAAGTTGTCTGGAAGGTAATTAGCCTGATGCATAGCGCGACCAATACCGCCGCCGTCAAACACTCTTACGCCTGAATCAGTATATCCTCCACCAGGACTATCGTAAAATCCAAGCGGTTTATAATTTCTTAAAGGAACTTTATTTCCACCGGCTACGTATGATTTAAAAGCAGTTTCGACTTGATGTAATATCTCTTTTGCAGCCGCGTCATACGCGTTCTCTCTGAACTTAGAATATGATATAGTGGCAATTCCCGTAAGAATACCGATAACGCAAATGCCTATAATAAGCTCGACAAGAGTAAAACCGTTTATGTTTTTCATTGTGAGGATATTGTAGCAGAAATGTTTTTTGGCAGCAACAAGGTAATTCACTTGCCAAATTATAGGCATAACCTGTATAATAGAGCTTATGCAGGAGCAATCTCGATATGTGGTAGGAATTGATATTGGCACGAAAAACGTGCGCTGTGTCGTTGGTTATATTGACGCAGAAAATGGTGCGCCAAAAATTGTTGGCGTCGGTGAAGCGCCGAATAGCGGAATGCGAAAGGGAACCGTAACGAATTTGAGCGGTCCAGCTGAGGCTATTGATAAGGCCCTGGAGCCAGCTGAGCGAATGAGCGGTCATCAGATTAACGCAGCCACATTGAGCATTAACGGATCTCATTTATTGAGTACAAAAGCCGACGGAATGATTACCGTTGGAACCGTTAATAATGAAGTTACTCATGACGATATATTGAGGCTGGAGGAAGTTGCTACAACTGGGAAAGTGCCGCAGAATAGAGAGATTTTAGATATTATTGCGCACGCGTATAGGCTGGATGGTCAGGACAATATTAAAGACCCAATTGGTATGACTGGCGCGCGTCTGGAAATTAGGGCGAATGTAGTGTCTGGTTTGGTTCCACACATTACTAATTTACAGAAGTCGGCGGAAATGGCTAAGGTTGAGGCTGTGTCTGTTGTTCCGTCGGTTTTGGCAGCAGCTCAATCCGTTCTTACGGAAAGTCAGCGTGAAAATGGTGTTGCAGTGATTGATTTTGGTGCGGCAACTACGGGAATTGCTATCTACGAAGAGGGCGATTTGCAGCATCTGGCGGTTATCCCAATGGGCGGTCAGAACGTAACGAACGATTTGGCTATTGGTCTTAGGACAGATCCGGAAATTGCGGAAGTTGTGAAATTGGCGCACGCGAGATTTGGCGGCGACGTTTTGGGCGAAGTTGAGACGAAGGTTGAAAAGCAGACGTATAAGTTCAATCAAGAAGAAATTGATGAGATTGTTCAGGCGCGATATGAAGAGATTTTTGAAGCAATTGCTAAAGAACTGAAGCGAGCTGGGCGACTAGGAAAACTGCCGAGCGGCGTTGTGATGGTTGGCGGTGCGGCGAAAGTCAAGGGTATGGTGGAGTTTACGAAAGATCAATTGAGTGTGGCGGCACGCTTGGGTGTCCCGGCTGGCTATAGCGGAGTTAGTGATGAAGTGAAAGGTGCGGAATTTTCAGCTGCGGTTGGTCTGATGTTGATCGACTCTATGGGTATTTCGCAGCAGGTAAAACCTATAGTTGGCGCAAATGATGTCACTAAAAAAGCTGGCGGTTTACTTAAAAATATTTTCGCTAGATTTAAATAAATGATATACTTTATGTAAGGATTAAGAGAGGGAATATATGCCGCAAATACAACCAAGTGAAGTTCAAACATTTGCCAGCATAAAAGTCGTCGGTGTCGGCGGTGCTGGTGGCTCAGCTATTAACCGAATGAAAGACGCTGGTCTAACTGGCGTTCAGTTCATTGCTATGAATACGGACGCCCAGGCGTTGCATAATTCGAAGGCTGACATAAAGATTCATCTTGGTCGTGACGCAACTAATGGTTTGGGCGCTGGTGCCGACCCTACTGTTGGCGAGGCCGCAGCTAATGAATCTCGTGACGAAATTAGGGAAGCGCTAGAAGGCGCGGACATGGTATTTGTGACAATTGGTGCTGGTGGCGGAACTGGTTCTGGTGCTGGTTATGTTGTGGCAGAAGTGGCACGCGAGCTTGGTATTTTGGTGGTTGGCGTGGCAACTCGACCGTTTAGCTTTGAGGGTGAAAAGCGCCGAGTTAACGCGGATTGGGCGATTTCTCACTTGGGACGCGAGGTTGATACCTTGATTACTATTCCAAATGATAGATTATTGCAGACGATTGATCGCCGGACGCCGCTACTAGAAACGTTTAAGATTGCCGATGATGTTTTGAGGCAGGGCGTTCAGGGTATTTCTGAACTGATTACTGAGCATGGTTTGATTAACCTTGACTTTGCTGACGTTAAGGCAATTATGAGCAATGCTGGTTCAGCATTGATGGGAATCGGGCGAGCGAGCGGTGATGACCGAGCGGTTCAGGCGGCGCAACAAGCTATTGAAAGTCCGCTAATTGAGGTGTCGATTGATGGTGCCAAGGGTGTGCTATTCAATGTAACTGGCGGCTACGACATGAGTATGGCAGAAATTCAGGAGGCTGCAGAAATTATTACTAGCGCCGTTAGTCCGAACGCCAACATTATTTTTGGTGCGACTTTGAAGCCGGAAATGGAAGACGAGCTGGTTATTACGGTGATTGCGACAGGATTTGATAGCGATACATTCCGTCAGCAGGAAGTTAGCTTGACTGTAGGTGACGACACGAAACCTGCCGAAACAGAAGTTGATGACGAAATGGTTAAAAATATTGACCTAGAGTTGGACAAGGAAGAATCTGCCGAAAGTTTTGCGACTGAGCCAGAGACTAATATTTGGGAAAATCCAACCGTTGAAGCTGACGATGATGAGGATGATACGCCGGCATTTCTGAGGCGACGAAAGAAGAACAAGGAGTAGATAAAATGGTGTTTAATATCGGCAATAGTCGCGTTATTGAATCACGCGAAGTTTCTGATGGTGCCGCAATTCGACGTCGCAGGGAAACTCCAGATGGCAAGCGATTTACTACGTATGAGCGAGTTGAAAAGCCGAATCTAGCGGTGATAAAGAAAAATGGCGATCGCGAGCTGTTTGACCGAGTGAAATTGGCTAATTCGACGCGCCGTTCGGTCGGGAAATTCTTTAAATCTGACGAGGAAGTCGATAATATCATTACGGCGGTTGAAGACTCTTTATATGCACTAGGTGAATCGGAAGTTACGTCAAAACAGATTGGTGATCAAGTTTTGGACGAGCTAGAAAAACGTAACGAAGTGGCGTATGTTCGTTTCGCTAGTGTTTTTTACGAGTTTAAGACGCTGGACGATTTTGTGGAGATTTTAGCGAAGCGACGCAGTAAGGGCGAGCGGGAATTGTAATGCGAGTAGTTGTGATTTATCGTTCGGAAAGCGATTATGCGCGCCAAGTTTCAGACTTTTTGCGCGATTTTAGCCGACAAACTGGTCAGGTTTTAGAGGAGATGAGTCCTGATTCTGTGGAAGGTAATAATTTTTGCGAAGTGTATGATATTGTGGAGTATCCAACAATTATCGCGCTGAGCGACAGCGGTCAATTACAAAACCTTTGGCGTGGCTTGCCACTACCAACAATTAGCGAAGTGAGTTTTTATGTTTAATAAAATCAAAAACTGGCTATTTCACGAAGATTTGAAAAAGCAAAATTTGGCGGCGCTTATAATGTTTATTGGTAGTGGGTTAGGGTTATTGGCATCATTCGTATTATCTATTGAATCTCTAGAATTAGCAAAAAACTCTCACGCTGTATTAAGTTGCGATTTTAGCTCGGCTCTGAGCTGTTCGGCGGTGGCGAATCATTGGTCGGCGGCTATTTTAGGATTCCCAAATAGTTTTATCGGCGTGATGGCTTTGCCTGTTATGGTAACAATTGCAGTAGCGTTGTTGGCGGGAACAAAGTTCCCGAAGTGGTTTATGCAGGCGGCGCAGGCTGGTGCTATCATCGGAATGATATTTGCTATTTGGATGTTTTATATGAGCTACGTCGAAATTGGCGTGCTTTGTCCGTGGTGTTTGACCTTAGATCTTGGAATGCTGATGATTATGTTTAGTTTGACGCGCTATAATGTTCTACAGAAAAATATCTCTTGTCGATATATGCAGAAGATTATTGGCGGCGGATATGATGTGCTTACTATAGCATCGTTGGTTGTCGCGGTAATTGTCGCGATAATCGCCAAATTCGGCAGTCAATTGTTCTAGTTTTGCTTGCTTTATGTAAAATGCTTATGGTATATTTATGATGTATATTTATGCTCAATCTATACCACCACTATGGAACATAATAGAACGTTATCAATAATAAAAGACCGTAAAGCCAAGAGATTTTTTATCCTTGGCGGTTTTATTGTCGTTAGCGTAGCTTTAGGATTTATGTTTTTGAGCCCTCAGCAAAGTCGTGCAACTATTCCTAGTGGTGGCAAGCAGATTGAAGTGGGGCAAGTTTCTTATCGATTATACGAATCGTCCAATGGTATTAATCCAGGCAGTCCGCTTGCAAATACCAACACCACCGCTACATTACCAAAAGTTGGCGCCGATTTTCGGCTGAGGGTTGGTCTTCAAAATAAGAGTGCATATTTTAAAAAATTAGCTGAGTTCGGAAGTGGGTATGAGCATAACTGTGCCATTATGTCGGATGATAGTGTTTATTGTTGGGGTAATGGTCAGTATGGAGTTCTTGGTACTAATTCAACCACCTCATCAACAACCCCAGTACCTGTATATACACAAGACGTACTCAATGGAAAAACCATCAAACAGATTACCACTGGCTATTATCACACTTGTGTAATCGCTTCTGATAATAAAGATTATTGTTGGGGTTATGGCTTAGCTGGAAGGCTAGGAAATAGTGGTATAGTTCAGAAGAATGCTCCATATCCAGTTAGAGAATTCGCAACCACAGTCGTCTCTCAAATTGCCGCGGGTAATGAGCACACCTGTTCTCTTAACTCGGAGAGAAAATTGTACTGTTGGGGCAGAGGTATAAATGGAGAATTGGGTCGTGATGTTTTCTTAGCCTCAACCACGCCAACAGCGGTTAATATGAGTAACTTTGGGACGGAATCGGTTAAACAGGTTGTTGCAGGAGATAAATTTACGTGCGCTTCGACGGTTGAAGGCACAGCATTCTGTTGGGGATCTAATGACAAGGGGAGGACTGGAGTAGGACTTGCTGGTGGTAGAACTCAATATCCTACTGCAGTCAAAGGTTTTAATGGAAAAAAAGTTGAGTCAATATCTGCTGGTGATTCACATGCCTGTGCTGTTATTTCTGGTGGTCAGGAAGTATATTGTTGGGGAAAAAATGACAAGGGTCAGTTGGGTGTTACAGCAATGGGCTATAGAAATACTGCTTCAAGAGTTCCTTTTGGTAGTAATGTCCTTTCTGGGGGAAAGACTATTAAAAATGTTTACGCTGGCGGCGAATTTACGTGCATAGTATTAAACACTGGCGAAATTTATTGTTGGGGTGATAATTCTAATGGTCAAATGGGTAGTGGGGTTGCTACAGGATTTTTGCCTTCTCCCGTAAAAGTGAATGTCCCATTTGCGAGTTCCGGTGAAACTTCCATGTATGTAGGTAAAGACTTTTTATGCGCTTTACGTACGGGCGAGATGTATTGTTGGGGTAATAATAACAAGGGTCAGGTAGGGAATGGCCAGTCGAGCAACAGTCCTGTTACGCGCCCTACGTTAATTGCGCCTCCAGGAGGAGCCGTTGAATCCTCGTCAATGAAGCTGCGCGTCGAATATGCAAAAAAGGGTAGTGCGGCAACTTGTTCGGCGGTAAATAGTTCAGATTGGCAAGTCGTGACTGGAGCGTCAAAACTTGCTTATTCTGTGAGCGGTCCCGCTGACGGCACCAATATCAATAGTAATTTGTCTGATCCAGAATTGCCGACAGGGACTATCGCTTCTCGGCCTCAAAGCCTGGTGAGAAAAAGCGGAGTGGCTGGAACGTTTACGAATGCGCAAAAAATATCTGCTGGCGAAGTGGGTGTGTGGGATTTGGCGCTTGTCGATAAAGGACTTGATAGGAATGAAAGTTATTGCGTCCGCGTAGCAACCGACACGACTGCCGTTCCTGGGTCCAGTATTGACAGCTACACAATGTATCCAGAATTTAAGACCGCTCCTGGGTCACTAGACATTCGGTTTAGGGATAATGCTGGCGCTACAATCACAGATACTGGTACGAAGTTTGGCAACTCGACTATGAGTAATAGCAGTGTAGCCACCAGCGCTTTCTTGTCCAACTCAAGTTCGAAGCAAATTGAAGTGACAAATACGCAGACCAGCTCTGGGTGGAGCGTTGTGCTGTCGGCGTCTGACGGTGCGACCGCCAAGTGGAAGCGAACTGGCGGCACAGAATCGTATATGTTCAACGGCACTAATGGCGATCAGGGATTTCTGTCTGTCAATTTTGGTACATCATCCGTCTTAGCTTCGGGTAATTCATTGAGCGGGTCAACTTGCCAGACATCAGGAATATCAAAGGGCGTTGACTCTCAATTTAAGGTAGGGACTGCCACGGCTAACGGCGTTACATTGATGAGCAGCAGCGGGTCAACTGGACAATTAGGGTGCGCATTTTTGCTACAGAACGTTCGATTAAACCAGACTATTCCAGCATATCAAAAACCAGGAACTTATGAATTGCCAATGACATTAACGGTAACAGCGCAATAAGGTTGAGTATGAAAAATAGAGTAAAAAAAATATTCATCGTCATAACACTACTAGCTACTTTGAGTAGTCCTTATTCGGCTTTCGCGGATTCGTCGGCTAATTCTAATTTGTCACAGGTGATTACTGATTGTACTCATGATTCTCTGGAAAATGGTAGCCAGATGAATGAGTCAATTTGTCCGATTTTTCTGCCAAAATTCTCTAAGTTTGATTTGGTAAATGGGAAAGATCTGCTGGTGTATGGCGTTTATGATGCGGTGCATACGGTAGCTGATCCCGCGACAGGACAGCACGATTTGAAGGTTGAGTTTAATGGTCGGACTTTTGTTTTGGGGCGGGACAGCGAGCTTAAAGTTAACGGAAATATATGGGTGTTGGATTTTTCAAATTGGCAGAATAATCATCC
>CAUTVA010000013.1:0-10444 GCA_963541875.1 uncultured Candidatus Saccharibacteria bacterium | reverse complement strand
AAGGTATTCGCGGATTCTTGCCAGTATCACAATTGTCAGCTGAACACTATCCTCGCGTAGGTTCTAGCGACAAGGACGAAATCTTGCAACGATTGAACAGCTTGGTAAAGAAGGACATTAAAGCGCGAATCTTGGATGCTGACCGAAAAGCTAACAAATTGATCTTCTCTGAAAAAGAGGCGGTTAAAGAAGGCTTGGCAGAGCGATTCCAGAAGTTGGCAATTGGTGATACAGTTACAGGTGTTGTTACGGGTGTTGTTGACTTTGGCGTATTCGTTAACGTTGAAGGTATTGAAGGTTTGATTCACATCTCAGAAATTAGCTGGGAGCGTGTTAATAACCCATCTGACTACGTAAAGGTTGGTCAAACTATCGAAGCTAAGATTATTGCAATCGACAAAGAGCGCTTGAGCTTGAGTATGAAGCAATTGACCAAAGATCCATGGTTGGATGAAGTTGAGCAATTTAAGCCTGGCGAGAAAGTTGAAGGAACTGTAACTCGAATTACTCCATTTGGCGCATTCGTGCAGTTGAGTCCAGCGGTTGAAGCTTTGGTCCACGTGTCAGAGCTTGGTGGTGACGGTACTGATCCTGAAAAAGTATTTACATTGAACGAGCGTAAAGAATTTACAGTTTTGGATATCGATAAGGAAAATCGTAAGATTTCTCTTTCACTCGGCAAATCATCAAAGAAAAAATAATACAAATCCCCTGAAGCGTAGCTACGCCCAGAGGTGAGAGGAGCTTATTATGGCAGAAAAAATCGTCAATATCGCGGATTCGGTAACGGTTGGCGAGTTGGCCGAAACTCTGGGATTGTCAGTAACTACGCTGATTGGTGAATTGTTTAAGAACGGGATTGCTGCGACAATTAATCAGCGACTAGATTTTGAGACTGCACAGATTATTGTTGAAGAATTGGGGTTGGATGTGCAGCTGAAACGGAAGACGGTTTCTACGGAAATTCATCACCATACACACAAATTGTCAGATAAGGCAGTTCCTCGTCCGCCAATTGTGGCTGTGATGGGGCATGTTGATCACGGTAAAACGAGTTTACTAGACGCGATTCTTGATAAGAAAACAGCGGCTAGTGAAGCCGGAGGAATTACTCAGCATATTAGTGCTTATCAAGCTCAGCGTAACGGACGGACTATCACTTTATTGGACACTCCTGGCCACGAGGCTTTTGCAGCACTAAGGCAGCACGGAGCTACACTGACTGATGTAGTGATTATCGTGGTGGCAGCAGATGATGGAGTTAAGCCTCAGACTGTTGAAGCTATTCGATTTGCCAGGTCAGCTAACGCTAAAATTGTGGTGGCAATTAATAAGATTGATAAAGAAGCAGCCAATCCGCAACTGGTAAAGACTCAATTGGCATCTGAGCATGGTTTGAATCCTGAAGAATGGGGCGGCGACACTGTGATGGTTGAGGTTAGTGCAAAAACTGGTCAGAACTTAGACAAGCTTTTGGATATGGTCTTATTGGTGGCGGATATGGAAGATTTGCGCGCAGATGAAGATGTTCCAGCCGAAGGTTTGGTTATTGAGGCACACATGGAAACTGGTCGTGGCGCCGTAGTTGGCTTGTTGGTGGAGAATGGTCATTTGAGACCTGGTCATTATTTGGTTGCTGGGACGGCTTACGGGCGAGTCCGAACACTTCAAGATTTTCGCGGTAAAGCCGTTAAAGATGCCGGTCCAAGTATGCCAGTGAATATGACCGGATTTAAGGAATTGCCACAATTCGGTGATGGATTTGAGATTGCGAAGAGCGAAAAAGAAGCTCGCAATTTGGCGCAAAAGGCTAAAATTGAACAGGAGAAAATGGCAGCCACAACTAATGTTACTGGCGCAGATATTCTTAAGATGATGAATCGAAAGCTTGATGCGGAAGAATTTAACGTAATCGTTAAGGCTGACGTTCAGGGTTCGGTAACGTCTGTGGTTGATAGTTTGAAGCTGATTGACACGAATGGCGAAGTTGAGCTTCATGTTGTTGGAACTGGTGTTGGCAATATTTCCGAGAACGATATTCATTTGGCGGTTGGCGAAAATACGGTGATTTATGGCTTTAATGTCGATTTGCCACCGGCAGTTAAGCGATTAGCGGCGCGTGAACACGTGGAAGTGCGGATTTTTAAGGTAATTTATGAACTACTAGATGACGCTAAGGCTTCAATGGAGGCTTTGTTAGCGCCAGAAATCGTTGAAACTGAAATTGGCGAGCTGGAAATTAAGGGCGTGTTTAGGACAATGCGCGAAGAAGTAATCGCTGGCGGTGAAGTGAAGCACGGTAAAGTCGCTAAGGACTTGCTGGCGCGCGTAAAACGTGGCGGAGAGCAAATTGCTGAGGTTGAGGTTTCTTCTGTACAACGTCAGCAACAAGAAGCAAAAGAGGTCTTTGAAGGCGAAATGTGTGGATTGAGCCTCAGGACGAAGAAAAAGATTACCTTAGAAATTGGCGACAAGCTGGAGTTCTTTACTAGGGAATTAGTGAAGAAAACTCTGGGGTAGACTGTTCTAAGTATTGACTTTTTTGTGTATTTATGATAGTATCTTAGATATACATAAGTTTATTGCCATTCTGCGTGCAGAAGGCGAAAGGAAACCACCACAAAATGAGCAAAACACCCGAAGGACGTCCATCCAGTACTAATGATGAATCAGCAGCATTAGAACCTTACACTGTAGATAGAGCTGAAGAGCAAAAAGATGATGCAAATGAAAATCTTAGACAAAGTTTTGAAGATGTAATAGACTATCTAATTAACAATCCTGAAGATGCTGAGCGTTTCATGAGTGGATTACGTGAAACTCTTAATAAAAATAAGATGCAAGATCAAGAGCCTCAACCTTTGGGGATGGGGTCTACAAAACCAGACAATCAGTCTAATAATGCAACTTATGTTGATGACACCCCAACAGAGAAGATTGATTTGAAGACATATGAAGCTGCTACTAATCTTAAGATTGCTCGAAGTAGATTCGCTAAAGCGAGCGTCGACGTTGAATCACACTTCTTTAAGAAATTCTTTGGCGGAAAGAAACGACAAGAAGAGTTGAATGCTGCTACAGAGGAATTGAAAAAGAGCGAATTGGAATACATGCGTCTTAAGTTTGCTGATAAAATCGAAGCAGCAAAACAGGATCCAGAAAAACAGGCTGAATTAGCGGCGGAGATGGGGCAAGCAGCGTTTGCAAGTATGCAAGAAACCTCAAGAACAACGACAGATAAGTATGACGACATGCTTGATGATCGTAATATATTTAAGAAAGCTGCCGCTAAAGTTGGTAAAGTGTTTAATAATGGTGGTAAGATTGCTCAGACGCTGAAGTTGGGCGGTACTGGTTTTGCGGTAGGTGCTACTACAGCAACCTTCGCTGGATGGCCTATTACTACGGCTGTCGGTATTGTAACGGAATTAGGAGTTGCTGGAGCAACAAAGCAAGCTGTTCTGGAAGAGCGTCGTGGCGAAGATCGCATAGATGACGACAGTCTTGAAGCTATAGATCCTTCATTTAAGGATACTGTGGCTAACATGAAAATTGACGATGTTATGAAGCATGCAGTCAATGTATCGATTGACAATCTTAAGGATGTGAGTATAGAGAGGCAGGATGCCCTGCGTAAGAAAGTACGATCGTCATTAGGTAAGTATGGTGCTGGTTTTGCCTTGGGTGGTTTTGCTGGTAAATTTGCCGGTGACTGGGCTAACTCTGCGCACGCTACTGGGGCTGAGAGTAACACTACAACACCTCCACAATCTGGTAGTGGGCAAATACCACAGCAGCCTAGCGGCGCATCTTCTATGGACAACTCTATTGCCAAAACAATCGTAAATAATATTAATCCAGATACATCAAACTTCAATTCTTACGACTATCCTTGGGACTGGGCTGCCGAGAAGTTTGGTGACGCAAACGCAATGGATCAACTTCATAATCTGGCCGATAAAGCCATGGCTAATGGTCACACCGTGGAATGGTTTAATAACCCTGACGGATCAGTTTGGATGAAAGTTGACGGATCTAGCGCTACTGCGGACGTATTGAAGGTATTGAATAAATACGCTTAATAGATAAAATATAAAATAAACAAGGAGATAAAAAAATGTTTGAAATTACTGACGAATTCTTAGCACAGGCTGGTTTTGGATCATTGCCTGCGGATAAAAAAGAGCAAATGAGAAAAGATGTCGCTAACAGTGTACAGGATAAGATTACAAGGAAGATTTTACTGGCTGTTGGCGAAGCGAGGCTGGATGAGTTTATGAAATTACTGGACGGCGACGATGTTTCTGCAGTATTGAATTGGTGCGCAAATAATGGCGTTAATTTAATGGAAATTGTTCAAGCCTCGATGAATGAGACTATGATTGAGCTACAAAAATTATACAATGACGCGCTGAATATGATTCGCGGATAGTAATATTAAACAGTTGCTGGTATAATTTAACTTAATCATATAGAAAAAGAAAAGGAGGACTATGTTCCAACTGAATGAAGAATTTCTTAAAGAATTGGGGCTGGACCAGTTGCCGGAAGATCAGCAAAAATCGTTGTTGCAACATATTTATAGCGAGTTAGAGCTTCGAGTTGGCGAACGATTAAGCCAGGGAATGAGCAATGCTCAGTTGGAGGAGTTTGCGGGAATTATCGATAAAACTCCAGGTGCTGTGGATGATTTTCTAGCGAAATATGCGCCTAATTATCAGCAGGAACCAATGTTACAGAAAATGTCGCAAGCTTCAGGTTTGCCAGTTGACGATCCGCGTCTGAAGGATGAATTTGCGGCTACTAAGTGGCTAGAGGTCAATCGACCAGATTATCGTGACGTTGTGGCTGCGGTTATGGCTGATCTTAAGAAGGAAATTATTGCCAACCGCGATGCTATTTTAGGTGGCATGAGTGCACCTTCAGCGCCGCAGCAGACTCAAAGCGACTTTGATTTGGCTGCTTAGTCAGTGAATTTAGACTTGATGACCGCGGATAAATTCTTCTGCGGTCATTGTTTTTCCGCTGGGCGCGATGAGCTCGTCGATAATTAAATAGTTGTCGTCGGCGAATTTTTTATCAAGATGAGAACTCGGAGTTTTGTCGCAATGAGATTTCGTGATGATAATATCTCGATCGTCAATTGTCATTCGGCTACGTGGAAAACCGAGATGTGCGCGGACGTGAGCTTCAGCTTCGGCGGCGGTCATACGTTCCGTATCGAGCCATGAATTATCCTTGCTTAATAATTGGCAGTACGAAGCCTGAGAATCGTCCTGTGGTGTTGGTTGAAGACTCCCATTGATGATGTTTGGCAAGTTTTTTATTAGCAGAGAAGTGCCATCGTGAAATAATTTGTCGTATAATTCGAACTTTGTTTCTTTTCCAGTGAGGGTTTGTCGAGTTTGAGTGTATATAGGACCGGCGTCCATTTTACTATCAAGTTGCATTATTGATACGCCAGTTTCGGTATCTCTATTGGCTATAGCTGATTCAATAGGCGAAGGTCCTCGATATTTTGGTAGTAGAGAAGGGTGAACATTGATAATCCCCGGTGTAAATAAGTCGATAATTGATTGAGGAATGATTTTTCCGTACGCAACCAAAACGCCCGTTACTGGCTGAAGCTGTTTTATGTAGTCGGTAATTTCACTGACTTTGCTTGGCTGCAAAACTGGAATATTGTGAGACTTAGCGAATGTTTTTACTGGAGGTTCAGTAAGTTTGTGTCCGCGACCACGCTTGGTGTCGGGTTTGGTAATAACGCAAACAACGTTAAATCCCTCTTCAACGAGAGCTTCTAAAGTAATTAGGCTATAATTTTCAGTTCCAAAGAATACTATTTTCGGCGATGTCTTTGTCATAATCTAGCGGTTGCAGCTCGCCTTTCTCGTCGAGCGTGTAAAAAGCATCTTTTTTATCCTTAATATGGTCTATAAAAACTAATCCATTACAGTGGTCTATCTCATGCTGTAATACGCGCGCCAAAAATCCTTCGGCTTTAATTCGCACTTCTTCGCCGTCTAAATTCATGGCTTTTACGCGAATTTTACTATAGCGAGGAACTTTTCCGTAAATACTTTTAACGCTTAAGCATCCCTCAAAATCTTCGACAATTTCGCCTTCATATTTCACGATTTCTGGATTGATAAGGGTGATGAATTCGCGAGTTGATTTTCTTTCAAAGTCGGCTCGAACAATCACAACACGCTCTAATTTATCGACTTGCACAGCAGCCAGGGCAGCGCTAATTTCGTGAGGTCTGGAATCTTCCCAATCCAGTGCGGCTGCGGTCATTTCGTCTGCCAGCTTTATAACGTCATTAGTAACAACGTGGATTTTCGATGATTTTTGGCGAAGATGTGGGTTTGGTAATGTGATGATATCGTCTTTTGTCATTGCTATAATTATACCAGAAATTACAGTAGACTTACAGGGTCGAGCTCGTACTGCCAGTGTGATGACGGCAGGAAATTTAAGACATCAAGAAGTTCTTGTCGTTTGGGACTTTTTACTACGATTTGCCATCGATATGTATCACGGACGCGCTCATAAAAAGCGGGCGTTGGTCCAAAAACTTCAATGTTATCAAAATTGGATTTTAATAGTTCGGACAATTTTTTAGCGTTCTTTATGGCGGCAACTTCGGTTTTATAAACGCAAGTTAGTTTTAATAAGTAAGTAAAAGGCGGAAAGTTGGTTTTTTGCCGTTGAGATACGGTTCTTTGATAAAAATCTGTATAGTTTTGAGATAGTCCGTTTGTGATGGATGGGTGACTTGGTTGATATGATTGGACGACAACTTCTGTTGGCGTGCTTGACCTGCCGACGCGGCCGACGACTTGGGCGAGCAATTGAAATGTTCGTTCGGGCGATGAATAGTCAGGGAGGGAAAGTCCGGTGTCGGCTTGAATGACTCCGACGACTGTTAAATGTGGCAAATCTAGTCCTTTGGCGATAACTTGCGTGCCGATAATTATATCTATTTCGCCATTTTTCAGTTCATCGTAACGCTCGTCTACAGTAGCTTTCAAATCGGTGTCTTTATCAAATCGAGCAATTTTTTTGTTCGGGAATAACCTCTGTAATTCGTCTTCAATTCGCTTAGTTCCGATACCTTTATGAATGATATCAGCGTTTTTACATTCAGGGCAGCTAGTAGGAACTTTGGTCGAAAAACCGCAAATGTGACATGACAATTTATGACTATCTGCATGTAGCGTGAGCGGAATAAAACAGCGTGGACAACCAGCCTGCCAGCCGCAGTTATCACATAATGTGATTGATGCTGTGCCGCGTCGATTGTGAAAAATAAGGACTTGCTCGTTTTTTGATAGAGCTGTGTTTATAGATTTCAGAAGTGGGTCAGAGAGGAATTGATGTTGAGTAAAATTGTTGCGCTTTGTCATATCGACCAGCGTCACGTTGGAGTGAACGGTGTCTGGTCTTGCTGGTTTTGTCATTGTAATGATTGGTGTGTTTGATTTTTTTGCAACGTAATAGTCGGCAACTGCTGGAGTAGCGCTACCTAGAATTAGCTTACCGCGGTGTTGATTTGTAAGGATTGAGGCGACGCGGAGGGCTGAATATCGAGGGGATTGTTCCTGCTTGAAGCTCGGTTCATGGCACTCATCAATTACCACAAGTCCAAGTTGTTGCACGGGCGCAAAAAGGGCAGACCGTGGACCAATTATTACTACCGGATCGTTTGAGCTGATGACTCTTTTCCAGATTGCATATCGTTGAGCTTCGGTTTGTTTGGAATGGGTAACTATGACATTTGGTAGATGAGCGGAAAATTCAGCAACCAGTTGCGAAGTTAGGGCAATTTCGGGGACTAAAATTATTGACGATCGCTCTTCTTTTAAGGCTTGTTTGACGGCTTCTATGTACACTAGGGTTTTTCCTGAGCCAGTTACGCCGTGTAAAAGCACTGTCCCGGAATGGAGATTTTCGATGGTCTGGAGAGCTGCTTTTTGCTCATCTGTGAATACATTTTTTGTTCGATTTTCTGCTGGATTAACTGGGGTGGACTGGTTAATTGAGCGACGTTTTTTAGATAATCCGCTGGGTAAAATTGTTTGCCAGACGGTCGCTTGGTGTGTAGCGTAATATTTACTCATCCATATGGCGGTTTGAACGAGTTCGATTGGCAAGGGATATTCTTCAACGATTTTACTAATTGACTTGACTTCAAAATCTGGTTGGCGAACTTCTTGTAGAACTACGCCAATAGCATTGATTTTGCCGATTTCTATAGCAACAATCATTCCGGTCGGCAGTCTTTCCTCTGAAGAATACGTAAACGAACTCGCGTCGGTGCGGACGATTCTTGTTGGCGAAACCAAATAGTAATGCATGTTCATATTATATCGCGAAAAAAATGCTAAAATAAGCATATGTATTTTGAGAGTCGTTCGCAGGCTGGGGCAATTCTGGCTGATCAAGTACTGGAAAAGTATCGCTATGAAAACTGCGCAGTGGTTGCAATTGGCGAAGGTGGCGTGCTGGTTGGTGAACAAATTGCAGTGAAGCTTCACTGTGTCCTCATGATGTTGTTGAGCGAAGGAATTGAGATTCCTGGGGAAAGTTTAAGCATTGGGGCGATGTCGCAGTCTGGGCAATTTACGTATAATAGTCAATTTTCTGACGGCGAAATTAATGAATATACTAGTGAATTTCACGGTTATCTGGAAGAGAAAAAGCGCGAGGCTCATCAGAAAATGAATAGGCTTTTGGGTGATGGTGGAATCATCGATAAGGATATGCTGAAGGATCGGGTGGTGATTTTGGCGAGTGATGGTTTTGGCGATGATTTGTCGGTTTTGGATGTGGCTTTAAGTTTTCTGAAGTCTGTTCGGATTGAGAAGTTGGTGATTGCGGTGCCGTTTTGTGGCGTGGCGGCGGTGGATAAATTGCATATGACGGTTGACGAAATGCATATCTTGGACGTGAAGGAGAATTTTATGGGATTAAATCATTATTACGAGGACAATACGTTGCCGTCCAAAGAGGAAACGATAGCGAAAATTAACCAGGTTATTTTGAATTGGAAGTAAAAAACTTGTCGGGTGTTGTAAAATTGTGATAAACTTTAATTAAGAAAGATGCGTTAGGGAGGTTATGTTAGACGTTTTTATTACATCTAGGGTGCGGCGAAAAATTGTAGTAGTATACGCTAAGTATCCTGATTTTCACACACATGTTCGCGGATTAGCAAAGCTAATTAAGGAAGATCCTGGAAATATTCAACGAGAATTGAAGCGACTAGAAAAGGTTGGATTTTTGCAGAGTGAAAAGCAAGGCAACTCACGTACGTATTTCACCAATAAACAATTCCCAATTTTTAAGGAATTGCAAAGTATGGTGATTAAATCTCAGCAATATTCAGCGCGATCAAAGCGCGGCATGGCTGATAAAGACTAATGACATTATTCGAGAAAATTTTAGCGGCTCGAGGCTTAACTACGCGTGCGGCGCGTGAAGAATTTTTGCATCCGAATTACGCGTCAGTAAAACACGATCCGTTTTTATTGCCGGATATGAGAAAAGCGGTGGATCGCTTGAAAAAGGCGCACGCTGAGGGTGAAAAAATTGTTATTTACGGCGATTATGATATTGACGGGCTGAGTGCAACGGCAATTTTGCTGGACGCGTTTGGTAAGTTTGGCTTTAAGGAAGTTGGTGCATTTATTCCGAATCGGTTTGTTGAGGGTTACGGAATGACGATGGGTGCCGTTGATAAGGTGCGAAATATGGGTGCGGATTTAATTGTCACGGTTGATACGGGAAGTTTGTGTCATGCGGAAATTGAATATGCGTCGAGTTTGGGGATTGATACGGTGGTGACTGATCACCATAATGTTGCCGAGACTCCACCGCCGAGTGTTGCCGCGGTCAATCCGAAGTTTCCTGGTCATAAATATCCGTTTCGCGATTTATGCGGCGCGGGTGTGGCGTTTAAATTGGTTCAAGCTCTGCAAACTGAACTGGACGGGTTGCCGGATGGCTATGAAAAATGGCTGTTGGATCTGGTGGCGCTGGGGACGGTTTGCGACATAGTTACGTTGGCGGATGAAAATAGGGCGAATGTCTATTGGGGCTTAGAGGTCTTGAAAAAGCAGAAGCGTCCTGGTTTGAAGGCGTTGATGTCGGTGGCGGGGATTGATCCAGAGAAAGTTAATGCTAGGCATCTGGGATTTGGTCTGGGTCCGCGAATGAACGCGGCGGGTAGGCTGGAAACGGCACAATATGCTCTGGATATGCTGACGGCGAGTGATGGGCTGGAGGCGCTGGAGGCTAGCGAAAAGCTGGAAGAATTGAACATTAAGCGTCGCAGCATTCAGGATGAGATTTTTGACGAAGCTTGCCAGCAGGCGGACAATATGACCGATGATCGAGTTTTGGTGGTGAATAGCGGCAATTGGAATCACGGAGTTATTGG
>CAUTVA010000012.1:0-10891 GCA_963541875.1 uncultured Candidatus Saccharibacteria bacterium | reverse complement strand
CTCACTCCCACTTAAATACTCCTGATGACGTGCGGTTTCTGGATTCTGGGAGAACGTTAAATGCAAACATCCGCTCATAACCAGACCTGCTCATTCACCAAGGAGAACAGTTGATATTACGCGTAATAGAAATTACTCATAGAGTGTAGCACAATTAAGCCTAAAAAGTCAACCCATGACCTCATATTCTATTTTATCTACAATTCCGCATATGCTATAATCATATTCAGAAAGAAATTTTATTAATTAGGGGGCAATCATGAACGATTCTCAAATCGAAAATACTAACGAAGAACTGAATAATTTACGCGCTATCAGAGATGAGGCTATTAATGCACTAGTGCCAAATATAGATAGAATGGACGGCGTTGATATAGAACGAAAAATTCGTATATACATGTCAGCCGCAAGAATAACCAACAGCAGCAAGATGTTCCGCTTAGCTTACGAAGCAGCTAAAAATATTCCAGACGCAGCTAGGCGAGCTGAGGCGCTGATTGACATTATTCGAGACTCTGGATACGCTATTGACAAGTTGGGCGGTGAGCGCCCATTCTAGAAGTTTAAGAGCAAACAACTTCAAGCAAATAATATCGTCCTAATTGGGCGGTATTATTTTATAACGAATCCATAGCGATTAAATCATCACCCCAACCGGCGTAAACGAAGTCAGGATTGCCATGAGAATTATCGTGACATACCAAATTTTCCGATTGAATTGGTATTTCTCAATCTTTAAGACTAATAGCAATGCAATAAATAACCCGACAGGAATAGCCTGAACAGCCAAACCGCCAGCTTCAATTGGATTTTTTAGACGAAGCCACAGCGCACTTAATATCACAAAAACCACCAATTTCAAGAAAAATGAGCCGTCATTGTCATAAATGCGTTCGCGCCCTTTGCGACTAAACAGCTCGCTAGACTTCGAGCGATTGCGAGCATAAGTACGAGTTTTTTGTTTTGTCATAAGCTAAATGAAATTATAGCATAAAAAATCCGCCCCATTCAAGAGGCGGAAATTTTATATATCGTTAAATTACATACGAATTTCAGCATCAACGCCAGCTGGCAAATTCAAGTTCTGCAAGCTATCAATCGTCTTTGGCGTAGCGTTTGTAATGTCGATTAGACGCTTGTGAACGCGACGCTCGTAAGATTCACCACCAGTTTTGTAAACGTGCGGACTCTTTACAACTGTGTAAGTGCTGCGTCGAGTTGGCAAAGGTACTGGACCAGCCACGTTAGCGCCTGTGCGAATTGCGGTGTCGATAATTTGTTTTGCTGATTGGTCGATGACTTTGTGGTCATAAGCCTTCAGACGAATACGGATTTTAATTCCTGTATCTTGAGCCATAGCTCCTCCTCTTATGTGCAATCTCGTAACCTCTAATTGCCCTATTTATAGTCAATCGAGTTCTCGAGATAAATTATTATTAACTATGCGATTATATCAGCAATTTTCCGCTTTATCAAGATGATAAATCATTTCCGCAATAATTCCAGCGGATTTATTCAGCGATTCTTTTTCTCGCTCGGTAAGTGGATAGCCTGCCAAAATCTTCACACCATCGCTATTAACTATTGACGGCAATCCAAGCACAACATTATTCAAGCCATATTCGCCTTCAGCCAAAGAGCAGACGGGATAAACCGTGTGCGTCGATTTTCGAAGCGCCGAAACAATCTTAGACACAACAAACCCAATTGCAAAATATGTCGATTTCTTTGTTTCAATCACCCGATAAGCTCGGTCGCGAACCTTCTGCTCAATTCCGTCAATCATTTCCTCTGTAAATCCAGGATATTCTCTAATCGGCACTTCACCAATTTGCGCCGTTTCAATTGTCGAAAATGACGAATCGCCGTGCTCGCCCAGAATATAAGCATCAACCGCTTTACTATCGACATTGAACGCGTCCGCCAAATACGACTTCATCCGTGAAGTATCAAGCGTCGTGCCTGTCCCAAACACGCGATTTTTCGGCAATCCAGACTCCTTAAATGCCACGTAAGTCAAAACATCAACCGGATTACTGACAATCACCAAATACGGCTTCGCTCCATTCGCCATAATATTTTTCACAATATCACGCATAATTTTTGCATTAACGTCAATCAATTCCAACCGAGTCTGTCCAGGAAGTTGCGGCGCACCCGCAGTAATCACAACAATGTCATCGTCATTGATGTCAGAATAATCTCCCGTATGAACCACGACATTTCTGTCAATTCCCATCGCGTCATTAATGTCAGCCGCTTGACCCCAAGCCAAATCCTCATTACGGTCAATCAACACAATCTCTTCGATGACACTACGCAACGCACACGCATAAGCCGCCGTCGCACCGACCATTCCGCCTCCGCCAACAATTAGCAATTTCTGTTTGTTCACCAAAATCTCCTTTTTCTGTTTTATATTAGATGTCTTTATTCTGCCATAAACATTACCGCTTTGTCAATTAACCCCTTCTTGCGGCAATCAAAAAATCCCCCGAAGTTCGGGGGATTTAATTAGGCTTATGTTATTAAGATTATTTGTTAATCTTTGTAACAACACCAGCACCAACTGTACGGCCACCTTCGCGGATAGCAAAGTTCAAACCTTGCTCCATAGCGATTGGTGCAAGCAACTTAACCTTGAAGGTTACAGTGTCGCCTGGCATAACCATTTCTTTGTCAGCTGGCAATTCAACTTCACCAGTAACGTCAGTTGTGCGGAAGTAGAACTGTGGCTTGTAGCCCTTTGAGAATGGAGTGTGGCGACCGCCTTCTTCCTTCTTCAAGATGTAAACTTCAGCTTCAAACTCAGTGTGTGGAGTAATTGTGCCTGGCTTTGCCAAAACTTGACCACGCTCAATGTCGCTGCGCTCAATACCACGTAGCAAGACACCTGCGTTGTCACCTGCTTGACCTTGGTCAAGAGATTTCTTGAAGGCCTCAATACCAGTTACAACTGACTTCTGAGTTGGCTTCAAGCCAACGATTTCAACTTCGTCGTTCAACTTAACAACACCCTGCTCGATACGACCAGTTGCTACTGTACCACGACCCTTAATTGAGAAGACGTCCTCAATTGGCATAATGAATGGTTTGTCCATGTCGCGTGCTGGCTCTGGAATGTAGCTGTCCATTGCGTCAACCAATTCCATAATAGCGTCTTCGTATTTCTCGTCACCTTCAAGAGCCTTAAGAGCAGAACCCTTGATGATTGGAGCGTCTTTGTCGAAGCCGTTCTTTTCAAGAAGTTCGCGAACTTCTTCTTCGATCAGCTCAACCATTTCTTCGTCAGCCATGTCCATCTTGTTCAAGAAGACAACGATCTTTGGCACACCAACCTGCTTTGCAAGCAAAACGTGCTCACGAGTCTGAGGCATTGGGCCGTCAGTTGCAGCGATAACCAATACCGCACCGTCAACCTGAGCAGCACCGGTGATCATGTTTTTGACGTAGTCAGCGTGTCCTGGCATGTCAACGTGTGCATAGTGACGATTCTTTGATTCATACTCTTGGTGTGAAGACGCGATAGTAATACCACGTTGCTTCTCTTCTGGTGCGTTGTCGATCTGGTCGTACGCAACAGGTTTGTTAACTGCGCTTGGTAGGCGCTTTGCCAACACTGCAGTAATCGCAGCAGTCAGCGTAGTCTTACCGTGGTCAACGTGGCCCATTGTACCAACGTTAACGTGCGGTTTGCTTCGGTCAAATGCATCTGCCATTTGTAGAAGTTCTCCTTAATTTAATTATTATTTTTCACGCGGGTACAGTCCATAAAAAAGACCTCACGGCGTATGAGTCTAATTATAACGATTTTCCAATCAGTTGTAAATAGTCTATTTCTTACGATAATACTTCGCCAGGAACGAATCGCGGAACTCGTAAAAAGTCCCATCTTCCAAGCTGGCACGAATATCGTCAACCAACTTAACGATAAATCGCTCGTTATGAATTGACAACAACGTTCCAGCCAACGACTCACGAGCGTGCAAAAGATGACAGAGATAAGCCGCCGTGTAATTCTTGCAAGTATAGCAATCGCAATTATCCATAATCGGCGCAAACATCTCGCGGTATTTTTGACCGCGCACATTGACTCGACCAAACGGCGTATACACGGCGCCGTTCCTAGCAACTCGCGTCGGACTCACGCAGTCAAAAGTGTCAATCCCCTGCTCAATTGCCGCAAAAATATCATCAGGCTCGGAAATTCCCAGTAAATGACGCGGTTTATTTTCAGGCAGAATTTGATTGACCCACTGAATCGTCTGCGCCATAGTTTCCTTTTCCAGTGCGCCGCCGATTCCATAGCCATCAAAATCCATCGCGCCCAAAAACTCGGCAGTTTGTTTCCGTAAATCCTCGTAATTCGCGCCTTGCAAAACGCCAAATAAAGCTTGATATGGCTTATCTGGACGAGCCGCCCTTAGGCGCTTGACTTCCGCCAAACTTCGCTCTGCCCAAGCATGCGTCCTGGCCAGCGCCTCAACTTGATATTCATACGGATCAATCAAAGAGGTCAATTCGTCAAACGCAAAAGTGATATCAGCGCCAATTCCAGCCTGAATTTGCATGGACAATTCTGGCGTGAATTTATGGTAAGAGCCGTCCAGATGCGACTTAAACATCACACCGTTTTCATCTACCCAAGCATGACGCGACGATTTTTTAGCAATCGCAATTTCTTCATCAACATCAGTGCTCATAGCCAAAACCTTCTTAAAGCCAGAGCCCAAACTCAAAACCTGAAAACCACCACTATCCGTAAAAGTTGGACCATCCCAGTGCATAAATTTGCCAAGATATCCTGCTTTTTCAATCAACTCATGACCCGGCTGCAAGTATAAATGATAAGCGTTCGCCAGTACCGCCTGCGCGCCAACATCCGCCACCATCTCCGGAATCATCGCCTTAACATTAGCCTTAGTTCCAACCACAATAAACGCCGGCGTTTTAATATCACCGTGTGGCGTGTGAATAATTCCCGTTCGCGCCAACGTGTTGTTAAATCGTGAAGTTATTTCAAAAGAAAAAGGTCTCATTTGATAGATTATATCAGTTTTTTCCGCTACACTAGAAACATGAGCAGTAAAACCCTCGTTGATTTGGATCAATGGCTGGCACCGTATAGGCACATTATTCAGGCGCGCGAGAAGTATATTTCCTCGAAACTGGAAAAGGTTTTAACCAACAAGACGCCAGCCGAATTCGCGATGGGTTTTTTACATTTCGGACTTCATAAAACGGATGTGGGGTGGACGTTTAGAGAATGGGCGCCGAATGCCACTCGGATATTCTTAGTTGGCGATTTTTCAGATTGGAAAGAGCGTGAGGAATTCGCCTTAAATCGCGGCGAGAACGGCGAATGGAGCATAAATCTTCCTGAAAATTCGCTTCGCCACGGACAAAGATATAAATTGCGTGTCTATTGGTCTGGCGGCGACGGCTGGCGGCTGCCTTCATATGCAAATTACGTCGTTCAGGACGAAAATTCTGTCGATTTTTTCGCGGTCGTGTGGTCGCCAAAAACTCCCTACAATTGGCAATATAAAACCCCGCCCAAGCCAAAAGTTCCCCTGATTTACGAAGCGCACGTTGGTATGAGCAGCCAGCAGGAAAAAGTAGCCAGTTTCAGTGAATTTACCACGGAGGTTTTGCCGCGAATTAAGAAATCTGGGTACAACACCATTCAACTTATGGCAATCGCAGAACATCCATATTATGGCAGCTTCGGCTATCACGTCAGCAACTTTTTTGCGGTTTCGTCAAGATTTGGCACGCCCGACGATTTTAAGAAATTGGTCGACGCGGCGCACGGAATGGGACTGCGCGTCATCATTGACCTTGTTCACGCTCACGCCGCCAAAAACGAAGTCGAAGGTCTGGGCAATTTCGCTGGCGATCCGACACAATATTTCAAGCCAACAAATCATCCAGAATGGGATTCGCGATTATTCGATTACGGCAAACCGGAAGTTTTGCATTTTTTGGCAAGCAATTGCCGATGGTGGCTAGATGAATATCACGTTGATGGATTTAGGTTTGATGGTGTAACTAGCATGATTTACCACGACCACGGACTCGGGAAAAGTTTCACTAGCTATGACGATTATTTCCGCAACAATGTCGACAAAGACGCGCTCGCTTATTTACGATTGGCAAATGAAACCATTCACGCAGTTCGCCCCGACGCCACGACAATTGCAGAGGAAATGAGCGGTTTTCCTGGACTGGGCGCATCGACAAAGGACGGCGGGCTGGGCTTTGATTATCGCTTGCAAATGGGTGCGCCAGATTTATGGATAAAAACCCTGAAAGAGAAAAATGACGAAGATTGGGATTTGGGGCAATTAGCTTACACTTTGAGTTCGCATCGCCCAGAGGAAAAAGTCATCAATTACGCCGAAAGTCACGATCAAGCGCTCGTCGGCGATAAAACGCTGATTTTCCGATTGATTGATAAAAATATGTATTGGCATATGGATAAAATTGATCCAGACTTAACAGTTGAGCGTGGCGTGGCGCTACATAAGCTGATTCGCTTGATGACCGCGGGACTACATGGTGGCGGTTATTTGAATTTTATGGGCAATGAATTCGGGCATCCGGAATGGATTGATTTTCCGCGTGAAGGCAATAATTGGTCGTTTAAGCACGCTCGTCGGCAATGGAATTTACGCGACAATGGCTTCTTAAAATATCAATGGTTGGGAGATTTTGACGCGGCGCTGATGAAGATTATTAAGCAAATTGATAATCCTAATGTTCACCATTTGACGGTTCGCCAATCTGATCACACGGTAAGTTTTATGCATGGCGACTTTTTATTTGTTATCAATTTTTCGCCCGACAAATCCCACTCAGATTACGCGGTACCCGCAGAAGCTGGCTCTTATAAATTGGCATTAAGTAGCGACGACAAGAACTTCGGCGGACAGGAGCGAATAGATCATACTTCCCGTTTTTTCACTTCCCCGGCTGATAATAGCCACAATCTTAAAGTTTACTTGCCAGCCAGAACAGGCATTATTCTACAGAAAGTTGATTAAACTTGACTTAAATATTATCGCGTGATATAAATAACATTGGCTTTTATTGACAAGTCGAGTAAATCCTTGTCCGAAAGCGTACCTTGACAAGCAGATGATTATAAGAAAGACGAAACTTAAGCATGAAGCGAGGTTTTAGTTGTTAAGAGAAGATGTAATTGACAATTGAAATCTCGTTTCATGCCCAGCAATGTGTGCGTGAAGTCCTTTGTCGAAAGACAAGGATGGCGACAGTCGTCGCGAGGAGTAGAAAGGAGTGCCAAATGGCACCCATCGCAAACAACGCCAAGCGTCCCGAGACCGTCTACACTGCCCAAGCAAGGACGGGGCTTTACACCGTCATCTACGGCCTCAATTGCAAGGGCGACATCACTATACACGCTGGGGGTGCTACCATTACGCAGTCCAAGGGCATCACCGAATTATCCTTTTCGGAATCAGATTTTTCTGAATACAATGAAGTAGAAAATATTCTCTATTTCAAGACTTCAGATACTGAGATGACTCTTATCCCTTACGCAGCACTCAAGGACGATGTTCCTGATGAACCCAAAAAGACTAACGATGGTCAAATCGTGTTCACGATAAACATCGGCAGCTTCATACTAAAGGTCGATGACCTTACCATCAGGTTGGCACACTACACCTTTACGGAGAACGTTATCAACGTTCTTACGATAGAGTCTGACGACTTCAATTGGATCTTAGATTTAGACCGTGAAAAGCATAGCGACAGCATAACTGTCATTGCTATGCCCTGCAACGAAAAGAACCGATTGGATAAAGTCGAAAAGGGATACCACGTAAAATTTCCTGGTGCGGCCGATATTGAGTACGTCGCGACGGAAGTCGAGCCTGGCGCATTTCTAGCAAAAGTCACCGCACTGAGGTATGAGAATGGAGCCCCTACGGGCGAGTCATACATTTTGTATGACCGTAAATATGTATGGGCCGTGCCCTCAGCAACGACTCTACGAGCGGGATGGTACTTACCCTGATTGGTCTCTTGCCGCTTCTTGTGGTAAGTTATCAGGAGCAACTGAGTAGTGACAAGCAGACGGCAATATGGAGCTGATGTCGTCGCGCCCGACATCTAATCTTATATCTCATCTGCTTGCACTATTCATTGGAAGTTATTAAGTCCCAACTGGGGCTGTTTTTTTATTCTATTGACTTTTTTATTCATGTGTGATATAAATAATACTAGCCTTTCCCTAAGGCTCGTCCTTGGGGCAAGAGTTGCCCTTTGGACGTAAAATGATTCACCCGTTAGGAGTGATTATGGACGCTTCAGCAGATAACTGTACAGCGGACCCCATCCGCAGGTACAAGTTCAACCAGATGGTATACTTGACCTGTCTTATCTTATTACCGCTCTTGCCACTGATTACTGCTTTCGGCCTCTACATTTCAGAGAGGCCGCTTCCGTCGCTAGTAGAGCTAGCTTCGTCGGTGATGTCGGTTGTCATCAATGGCGCGCCGGTGGTTGTGCTGATGGCGTGTGCGTTCTTGCTTAGCAAGAGGATCCTTAAGGATCTTCAGAGGTGCGCCAACGTGATCGATGCACTTCAAGATGAGCTTGTCGCGTGCAGGAATGAAAACAGCGAGCTTCTTTCGAAGCTTGCTGAAGCTGAGGCTCGTGCGGAGTCGTACAGGGAAAAGATTCCCAAAGAGCTGCTCGAACTTGAAGACGCCATTAAAGAAATGCTAGAGCTGAACAGCTCTCAGGATACTTCATCAGGGCGCTGAATATCCGTCATGTGATACGATGAGCGACGTAGTCTAGTCGTTCGAACAAAGGGTTTAACCGCCCGCTAGGAATAGCTCGCCTTGAGGCTTTTGGCCTCGGCCAGAGCTCTCTTGGCGGGCTATTTCTATTGGCATAAAATTTGTTACACTAGATATTGTGAAGAAAAAAGTACCAAAATTCATTGAGCAATCATTAGCCCGAGTCGCTAATCTTTACAGCTTTGAGCCAGAGCATCATCTGGAGAAAATTGACGAAAGTTTGACGCCGAATATGCGAGCTTTGCGCCTGGCTATGACGATTGCCGAGCAACTTCTGAGCATGGGCGTGGTGGCGCGCGATGTGGTTCGTATGGCGCAAGGAATCACGCGGACATATTGCCGCAGACCCGTTCACGTGGACGTGAGTTACACTTTGGTGACAATTTCTCAAGACCGCGGAGTTAGCCATGAGCCTTTGACAATGGCGCGAGTTATCGTTCCTGACGATCCTAATTATCAATTGATTCAAGCATTGCAATTATTAGCCCTCGACATTCGCCGCAAGCAACTTTCCCTGGAAGAAGCCGAAGAGCGATTGCAACAAATACTCAAAAAACCCACCGAACATTCCCGACTAGTCGTTTACGCGGCGGGCGGACTGGTGAGCGCGGGTTCCGTCATTCTGTACGGCGGCAGTTTGCTCATGGCGTCAATCGCGTTTCTGCTCGGATTCTCAGCAACTGGATTATTAAGATGGCTGGGACGTATTGGCGCGCCGTTGTTTTATTCGCAAGCCCTCGTGGCAATTTTCGTAACATTGGTGGCGGCGGGCGCAGCTTGGTGTAGCAATTATCTGGGACTAAGCGTCAATGCAACATTGTTAGTTATCAGCGGCATCGTTTTATTAGTCGCGGGACTAATGTTTGTCGGCGCATTCCAGGACGCAATCGACGAATACTACATGACCGCCAACGCCAGATTGTTAAAAGTCGTAATGGCGACAGGCGGCGTAATTGCTGGCGTGATGGTCGGATTATACATTGCGACAAAATTCGGTATTACTTTCCCGGCAACGCCAGATCGATTGACATTGGCGGACGGACACACTCAATATTTGGGCGCTGGAATTATCGCGGCGGCGTTCGTTCTGAGAAATCATTCTCGATTTTTAGGAATGATCATTTCTGGATTGATCGCAATTTTCGGCTGGTGGATTTCACGATTAGCAATGAGTTTTGGCTTTGATATTGTAACAGCGAGCGGCATCGCGGCAGCGGTAATTGGGCTGGTCGCAGTTATGACTTCCAGATTGTGGAAATTCCCTTCCTTGGCTATTATCGCGGCAGGAATCGTGCCATTAGTTCCAGGATTGTCGCTTTACAATGGATTGATGGGCGTCGTTCTATATCCACCGAACAGCGCAAACTTCCTGCCAGCCTTGGCTATCTTAGCGCGAGCAATCCTCATCGGCGTGGCAGTAGCAATTGGCGCATCATTCGGTAACATTGTCGGTCGCCCAATTCGCCGACAATTCATCAATTTATTCCGTCGCAACACGCAGATATCATGAAAAATAACCTGAAATTCATTGGATTGTCAGACTCGCGATTATTTCATATGCGCGGAGTGGCGTACAAATCTTACAATCTGGCTCGCGAGATCTTCAATATGGAAGAAGACGTGGCACGCAGCTTATTTTTAATGGGACTGACGCACGACTTTGCCTATGCTTTTGTTGAAAATCAGACGGATCACGAGCATGAAGGCGGTAGAATATTAGAATTATCTGGTTTCAATTGGGCTGATTCTGTATTTAATCACGGAGATCCTGACGTAGAAAATTGGACGGACGAATTGCTTATCTTAAACTTGGCAGACATGACAACTAGCCCAGACGGCAAGCCGATAACCACAAACCAACGACTGGAAGATATTGAAAACAGATATGGCACAGATAGTGTTCAGGCGACAAAAGCGCGCAAATTGACCAAACGAATCAAAGAAGAACTCTCTGAACGAAACCTAACAATTCCAAACTTATAAACCTGAAATTTAGCCAAACAAAAATCCCCGGATTCGCTCCGAGGATTTTTTATGAGGTAGAGATTATTTATTTC
>CAUTVA010000011.1:0-11752 GCA_963541875.1 uncultured Candidatus Saccharibacteria bacterium | reverse complement strand
AAAGAATTGTTGCTTGGTGGAATGTTTTCGGCGGGTTTTGGTGACGGATTTTTGGCGATGGATTTTTGCGGAATCTTAATTTTCCCGAGAGATAATTGGTCAACCATACTAACGAAGGTATTGTGCGCAATGAAAGGTGTATTGGCGTATCTAATGTTGGCTGACGAGAATAATAAGATGAATCCAAATAGTAATCCAGTGAAGATAATTGGAAGCTTTTTACGGATAAAAGATGTGTCAATTCGTTTTACAAAAGCGATTATAAATAAGGCTATTATGGCGATAAAAATTGCTAAAAATCCGCCACGGGAAAATGTTAAAGATATGGCGAGAGTTGTGAAAAATAGGCTAAATTTGGCTAGGCGAGATTTTGATTGAAAGAGCGCAAGGAAAAATGCTGGAAGTAGAGAATTGGCGAAGAATTGCGGTTCGGCGGCGAATAAATTGATTCGTGGAAATCCAAAAACGTCGGCCTTACAACCAGCGCAAAGCGTACCAAATCCTGTTGGTTCAAAAGTGGCGACGATGAGCTGAATAATCGCTAAAATCCCAAAAACCAGCCCGCTCCATAATCCGATTCTGATGAGTTTACGTTTTTCTGATTTTGACAATTCGCCGTAAATTAAGCCAGCGGATAATCCGACGGTGAGTAAGAATAATAGCGATAACGAATATAACGCGGTGCGCAGGCGTGCTTCTGCGAAAAATATGCCGACGACAATGGCGATAAAAATTGCTAAAAATCCGCCGATTAGCCATCGGTTTTTCAACAATTCTTGGCGTTTTTTAAGTAGTAATGGCAAAGAAAATAACAGTAGGCTTACGGCAACGATTTGATATAATCCTACCCGCAGCGACGGGAAGTCCAGAATTGATAAGCCGGCACTGGGATGCAGGGCGAAGCCGCCGCCAAAAACAGCAATAGCCAATAGCCAGAATCTAACGTCGTTAATGTATTTTTTTGCCATATTTTAAGTATAGCGTATGGTGTATACTTTAGATATGAAACTGACGAAAAAGCAAAAAATAATGTTGGATTTTATCGATGGATTTATAAAGGGTAATGGCTATAGTCCGACGCTTCGGGAAATTATGCGCGCCTTGGGCTATAAATCGGTGTCGACAGTAGCAAAACATGTTGATAATTTAGTGGCTGCGGGATTTTTGGAGAAGCAGGACGGCGAAGTTAGGTCTTTGACACTGAGTAGTGAGAAAAAAGAAGCTTGGTGGCAGAATTTAGCGAAAGAAATTAAGAAGAGAGAAGCCGAGGACGACGAAAAATCACGCTCGGAAGTGGAGATTTTAAAAAAAGCATTGGAAATTGTCCGTCAGTAACTTTACAACTATTCAAAAACTCGCTATAATACAAGACATATTCCGGCATAGCTCAGTGGTAGAGCGGTTGGCTGTTAACCAATAGGTCGCTGGTTCGAGCCCAGCTGCCGGAGCCAAATTAGTTTTCTATGAAGCTGTCCTTAATAGGGCAGTTTTATGTAGGTTATTTAACGGATATATTTTATGAAAAAAACTTTCAAATATTACGACATTATTTTAGCTGTATTTGCTGCTATATTATTAATCTCTAATTTAGCAGGGACTAAATTAATTGCTTTTGGTCCGATTATTACAGATGGTGGAGCGATTTTGTTCCCAATATCTTATATTCTTGGCGATGTTTTAACTGAGATTTATGGCTATAAATATGCTCGACGAGCAATTTGGGTTGGGCTAGGCGTTATGCTTTTGGCAGTGCTGTGCTTTACGATTGTGCGTTATATGCCGCCAGCCCCAGAATATACCGCTCAAGCGTCGTACGAAGCGGTCCTAGGATTCTTCCCAAGGATTGTTGCAGCTAGCTTAGCCGCATTTTTGACTGGATCATTTTTAAATTCGTTTGTATTGGCGAAATTGAAAGTTAAGACTAAGGGCAAAAAACTATGGTTACGATTAATTGGATCGACAGTCGTTGGTGAATTATGTGATACTGTAGTGTTCGCCTTTGTTGCGTTCGGTGGAATACTTCAGGGAATGAATATGCTGACGTATATTCTAATTGGCTGGATATTTAAGACTGTAGTGGAGATTGTTTTCTTGCCTATCACATATCGCGTAATAGATAAGATGAAACAGGTCGAAAGAGTTGATGCTTATGACGATAAGACTAACTTTACGCCGTTTAGTGTTGACTTGAAATAGTCTGGCTGATCTTTAAAGCATTTTTACAGAACGCTTGTTTATAGTGGTTTGCATGAGAGCAATAACCACACCCCAACCATTAGCTAGGTCGCGACTTATTACGTACGATTCTAGTCCATCGCCGTTTCGGGCGATAGTTAATCCATTTGTCGACATAGTCGTGCCGGTGCTGAACGAGGAGAAAATTCTTCAAAGCAGCATTGAAACGCTTGACGAATACATGATGGAAAATTTGCCATATCGCTATCAGATAACGATCGCGGATAATGGCAGTCAAGATAACACTTTAAAAATAGCGAAAAACTTGGCGCAAAAATATCAATCAGTTCGTGTCGTGCGGTTGGCTAAACGCGGTCGCGGGCGAGCATTAAAGCAGGTTTGGCAAAGCAGTCAGGCGGATATTTTGACGTATATGGATGTTGATTTGTCCACTAGCTTGGATGATTTTCTGCCGATGATTCAGCCGCTTGTGGCGGGCGAAGCGGGCGTGGCGATTGGTTCTCGATTGATGAAAAAATCAAAGACCAGCCGCGGTTTTAAGCGGGAGTTTATTTCACGGTGTTATAACAAGATTATCAAATTGACGTCGCGAACCAAATTTAGCGATGCGCAATGTGGATTTAAGGCAATTCGTCGCGATGTGGCGAAGAGATTTTTGCCAAAAATTAAGGACAACGAGTGGTTCTTCGACACGGAGCTTTTGATTAAAACGGAGCGCGCAGGCGTGCCAATCCACGAGCAGCCCGTTACTTGGATTGAAGATACTGATAGTCGTGTGAAGATTGTAAAAACTGCGGTCGATGATTTAAAAGGACTGCATCGAGTTAATAAGGAATTGGACAATCGTTCATGGCTTGAGAAAATGACTCTTCCGATGTTACTGATTGCGACGGGTACGTTGTATATGTTTGGCGCGATTCATAATGGCATGGCAAATAGTTATTACGCGGCGGCAGTGCAGGCAGCAAGCCAAAACTGGGCGGCGTGGCTGTTTGGCAGTTTGGACGCGGCGAATTATGTTTCAATCGACAAGCCTCCACTGGCTACGATGATAATGGGACTTAGCGCTCGGCTGTTTGGTTTTTCCAGCTTTTCAATGCTACTGCCAAGCGTATTAGCGGGCGTAGGTTCGGTTTGGTTATTATATTCGGCGGTGAAACGACAATTCGGCTTTACTAGCGCGATAATTTCTGCAGTCACATTAATGCTAACTCCTGTTGCAGCGTTGATGTTTGGATTTAATAATCCAGATGCTATCTTGACATTTATGCTCACCGCTAGCGGTTACGCATTTCTCAGGTCGTTAGAAGGTAGGCGTCCGCTTTTATGGCTTGGTCTGGCGGGATTGTTTACAGGGCTGGCTTTTAATACGAAAATGCTTCAGGGCTTGATGGTTTTGCCCGCGATGGTAATTGTCTATCTAGCGTTCGCCAAGCCGCCAATTGTTACGCGATTTCTACATTTAATGTTTGCGGGCGTAATTACGACGGTGTCGACTTTATGGTGGAGTGTGCTTGTTTGGCTGACGCCGTCTAGCAATCGACCGTGGGTTGGTAGTACGAATGACAATAGTATTTGGAGTTTGATTTTTGGCTATAACGGATTTGGTCGGCTATTAGGAAACCGCGGCGGCGGAGGTGGCGGAACTCCTCCGAGTAGTACAGGTATGGCAATGGTAAGTCCTGGCGGAATGGGCGGCGCTCCCAGTGGCGGTCATGGTCCTGGTGGCACTGGATTTGGCGGGCAAACGGGAATATTTAGGATATTTAATAACGATTTCGGACCGAACATTGCATGGTTGTTAGTCTTAGCATTAGCGAGCGGCGGACTACTCTTATGGATTTTACGCAAGACTCCGCGGACTAATCGCGGACGAGCGGCGGTGATATTCTGGATGCTTTGGTTGATTATTCACATCGTAATATTTAGTATGACTAGCGGCGTGATTCATCCGTACTACGTGGTGGTTATGGCACCGGCTGTCGCGGCTCTGGTTGGAATTGGCGTGCCGTTTCTGTGGGGCGCGTACGTCAGACGAAAGTCGTATGCTTGGATTTTGCCTATGCTGGTCGGCGTGACGGCGGTGATTGTGATAATTATTCTTAGCTACGCTGGTACGATGGCTTGGCTAATGTGGACGGTTGGCGTTCTGGGAGCTATCGGTATGATTGGACTATTGGTTAATCTGTATACGCCGAAACGTTGGCTTCAGAACCTGGCAATTATCACCTCCGTGGCTGCGTGTATGATTGCTCCGGTTGTTTACACGCTGTCGACTATCAACGTCACGCATACGGGCAGCATTCCGACGGCGGGTCCAAATTCAACAGCGATGCAGGGAAGCAATAATGAAAAATCTCAGGCAGACAGCGCGTTGGTTCAGTATCTTTTACAAAACCAAAATGGTGCGACTTGGTTGGTGGCGGTGGATAGCGCGAATGAATCTGCGGCAATTCAGCTAACCAGCGGTCAGCCAGTCATGGCAATTGGCGGATTTAACGGCAGCGACACGCCACTCACGCTTGAACAATTTAAGCAGTTGGTGGCGGACGGCAAATTGAAATATTACGCCGCTAGTTCGCACGGTCATGGTGGCGGTCCAAATGGCGGAAATAGCGAAATCACAAATTGGATTAAGAAAAACGGTAAAGTCGTTAATTATGGAGGTAGTGATGTAACATTGTACGAACTATCTGCATAGGAAATAAATTTAACCAAAGGAGAATTATTATGAGAAAATTAGATCAAGAATCTCAAACAACACCAGAAAATATCTTTAACAATTCGGAAAGCACTTCGAACGAAAAACGTTCAATTAACGTCGGCGCGGCAATGGGAATAGCAATTGGTGGCGTGGTTTTGTGCGGACTGGGATTTGTTGCGGGTATGCAAGTTGGCGGCTCGAGCGGAAGCCAAATGGGCGGGCAAGCTGGCGGTCCTCCAGGAATGAGCCAATCTCAAGGCGGTCCTGGCGGATCTAGGCAACAATCTGGCGGAAATAGCAGCACGTCTCAAGCTCAACCTGGACAATCGGGTTCATCTTCAGCTGGGCAAACTCCGTCAGCTCAAAATAACACAACTAACACGCCGCCATCAGACGCTTCACAGTCTGGCGTGGCACCGCAACCAACTTCTCAATCTTCTCGACAATAAAAACCAACTCCTCAATAAAAAATTACCACCTCATCACGGGGTGGTAATTTTATGTAGTCGCAGGTTAGCGTAGAATTAATAGTCCTGCAGCAACTAATACTAGAGTGGTGATAACACCTAAGAAGACATTAAATCCTGTGTTCGCGAGTAGACCACTTACAGTGTTCTGAGGCTTATTAACTGGATTGTGAGCGGCAGCTGACGGATTACCAGGTTGTGGCTGAGGTTGCGGCTGTGGCTGTGGTTGCGGCTGAGGTTGTGCTGCCCTAGGAATTGCTGATGTGTCAATAGCCAGAGTACCGCTAAATGTACTTGAAACTGTTCCGATTGTTATACTTCTGGTCCAAAGAGTATTCAGGATAGGAGATGCTCCGCTAGCTGGCAGTGACAGTAACTGAATATTTCCAGGAGTTGCCGTGCTGTTGATAACGTCTGCTGAGTTGGTCACGGAGACTACATTTCCTGCCAAATCCTTTAATGGCGAAGCGAATGATTTGTCGGTAGGCTTAATACTAGACTGTTGATCTTCAAGATTTAGTGAAGTTAGGGAAGTGAGTTCAGCTAGTGGGTTTACATCTGTAATCTTGTTCTTTTTAAGTGACAGAGTTTTTAGGGAAGTTAGTCCAGCTAGTGGGTTTAGGTTTGAGATTGAGTTGTGGTTTAATGACAAATTCTTAAGATTCTTGGCAGCCTCTATTCCAGCTAGGTTGGTAATGTTTGAGTTGTCTAAGTTAAGATCTGTCAATTTTTCTAACTCTACGTCAGTAATTTTTTGATTTTCTGTACGGGTTGCACCAAGTTTTTCTCCTAGTTTTTCATTGAGTAGCTTGCGCAGTTCTGTGTCTTTGACTTCAATCTCTTTGGGTTTCCGCATCTCGTATACGCGGACGTAGTCGATTGACATAGTTGCTGGGAAGTCGTCTGTAGCTCCTACTGAGTTGTGTGCGTCATTCCACGGAGCGTCAATGTAGTTACCGCCAATGGCTAAATTAAGTCGTAAGAAGAAGTTCTGGTCAAAAGGACCATTAGGATTTCCTGTGGAGTTTGAATTCTTAAATTCGGTAATTGTATGATGTAGCTCTCCGTCAATGAAGTATTCAAGTTTACCTTCAGTCCATTTTACGCCGTATGTGTGCCACTCTGTAGTGTCATGAGCGTCGAACTTGGTTGATGGAATAACACCTTGGCGACTTCTGTGACCTCCAGTTTGACCGGTCGGCGTATTCTTATCTCGCCAGTGTGCGTCAGAAGCGGCAAATTTGTAGTTAGAGCCTTTTGACTCTACAATATCAATTTCACCGCTGTTAGGCCATTCTCCGTATTTCTTATCGGAAGGACTCATCCAAAAACCAGGCCAAGTACTTTTGTTCTTTGGCATTTTTATACGAGCTTCGATGTAGCCGTATTTAAAATCTGCCTTACCTTTTGTCTGTACGAAGCCAGAAGTGAAATCTCCAGTTTTAGTATTACCAGTACATGTTTCGCCTGGTTTATATAGTCCAACTAGATTTAGTCTACCGCCGTTAACATTGACGTTTTCCGGTCTGTTTCTGTAGCAGTTTTGGACTTGTTGGTTTTCGTCTTTCCATCCACCAGTATAGTAATCCCATTTAGTTTCATCTAACGAATTTCCGTCAAACTCATCACGCCAAACAGGTTCTGGATTCCAGTTCTCGCTATCTGTTGGTGGATAAGGGCTTCCTGCGCCTTTGGCATTGTCTATTGGCAGGGTAAATAACGCCCCACTAACAATAACACCGACGGCCATTACTGCAGTTACTATTTTAACCTTTGTATTTAAAAAACGTCTTTTTATTAACATTTTTTGTTTTCTCCCAATATCTCTTTGTCTATTGTTAGTATAACAATAAGCAGAATAAAAGTAAAATTTATTATATAGTTATTTTAACAACAGGATTACAGAGGTGTTGAATACTGAAGTTTCGACTGTAATAAAAAATTGCCACCCCATAATGAGATGACAATTTTTCTGTAAACGTCTAAGCTAGTTAGCGATTAATCGTTAGATTTATTGACTTTAGAGATTTGATGTTGGAAACTGCTCTTAGGTCGAAGACAGAGTTGTTCTTAAGAGATAAAGTCTTAAGGTTTTTAGCTGCCTCTAAGCCTGTTAAATCATGAATCTTATCTGCTTCTGATGCGTTGTCGGCTGCATCCAAGTTAAGATCTGTCAATTTTTCCAACTCTACGTCAGTAATTTTTTGATCGTCTTTACGATTAGTGCTAAGTACTGTTGACAATTTTTTATTAAGTTGAGCGCGCAAGTTATTGTCTGGTACATTAACTTCTTTAGCTGTTCGTCTTTCGTATACGCGGACGTAATCGATTGACATAGTTGCCGGGAATGACTTTGGATATTCAGCTAGAGCGTTGTAGGCGTTTGACCACTTGCTACCATTGCCATCAATGTAGTCGCCGCCGATTGCCAAGTTGAGGCGTAGGAAGAATGGCTTGTCAAACGGACCATAAGGTGTATTTGCTGCGTTTGGCCATCCAAAACTACTGACTGTATGGAATTTCACGCCGTCAATGTAATATTCCAATTTTCCTTCAGTCCATTTTACGCCGTAAGTGTGCCACTGAGTAGTGTCTTTAAATCCAGCTGGCAAATCTCTACCTTGAGCATGTTTTTTATTGCTTGTTGAAAGTCCCCAGTGAGCGTCCGCAGCGGCGTAATCTAAGTTAGAACCTTTAGTTTCTACGATGTCAATTTCACCACTGCGAGGCCAACTGCCGTATGTAGGTTTATCAGGACTCATCCAAAAACCAGGCCAGGTGCTCTTGTTGTCTGGCATTTTTATGCGAGCCTCGATATAGCCGTAAGTCCAAGATTTTTTACCTTTTGTTTCTACGAATCCAGAAGTGAAGTTGCCGCTTTTTTCATTTCCTTTGCAACGCGCACCAGGCTTATATAGTCCTACTAAGTTTAGACTGCCGTTTTTAACATTCACATTCTCTTCGCTCCTACTGTAGCAGCTTTGGACGTTATTGGCGCCCCATCCGCTGGTGTATATATTCCAAGACTTGCTATCTAATGACGTGCCGTCAAACTCGTCACGCCAAACAGGGTTTAAATTCCAGTTAATGCTATCGTTTAACGGATAATCATCGCTAACAGTATTCTTAGCTTGTACGGTTGGCAAGGTAAGTAGTGATCCACTGACAACTAATCCAGCTATCATTATGCCAGTTAATATTTTAACTTTTGTATTTAAAAAGCGTTTCTTTATTAACATACACCCTCCTAAAATTAATGGTAAAAGTCATTATAACAATAAGCATAATAAAAATAAAAGTAGAACAGCCAATTTTACAGCAAAATTAAAGAATGCTCGTTTATCATAATAACTATCATTAACCAGAGAAAGGAATATTATGAATAAAGCTCAATCAAAAGAAGTTAATTTAACAACAAACCTATGACGACGATGACTTCACAGCTTTAGGTAGTTATGTGAAATTGTTGAGATATAAAGGTATAATATATACGTGAGAGTTTTACTGATTGAAGATGACACGGCAATTGCGCGGTCGCTGAAAGAAGGCTTGGAAGATGAAGCCTATGCAGTTGATGTGGCGAATGATGGCAGCGAAGGCTATCGAACCGCTGTCGCCGATGATTATGATGTTATTATTTTGGACATAATGCTACCAGGAATGAACGGCTATGAAGTTTGTCGAGCCCTGAGAAATGATGGTAATAAAACGCCGATTTTAATGTTGACTGCGCGTGATGCGGAGCGTGATATTGTTGAAGGATTAGACACTGGCGCGGATGATTATTTAGCTAAGCCGTTTAGCTTTGATGTGCTATTGGCTCGCATAAGGGCGTTACTTCGTAGACCGAATGAGAAATTGGAGGAAATTCTTCAGGTGGGCGATTTGAAACTTGATCCAAGCTCGAAAAAAGTAACGCGAGCTTCGCAGGAAATTAACTTGACTGCTAAGGAATATGGTGTTCTGGAATATTTGATGCGGAACAAAGGTAAGGTTTTATCAAAAGAACAAATCATATCGCACGTTTGGGATTTTGACGCAGACGTATTACCGAATAATGTTGAGTTATTTATTATGTTTTTGCGACGAAAAATTGATAAGCCATTTAAGTCGAAATTAATTCACACGGTTTCTGGTTTTGGCTATAAATTAGAGGAAAAATCATGAAACAGCAACGCGTCAAGCGACTAGCACTGAGCTATTTGGCTGTGATTATGACATTGTCGCTGGCGTTTAGCGTGGTTATTTATGTCGTTACCTCGACGCAACTTAATCGAGAATTGCCGCCTGATGACCATATTAAGCAATCAGCGGATATCGAAGATCAATTTCATCATCGGTTAGAGCGACGCGATAATGAAACGCGCGAAATGGTGGTGATATCTTTAATTGCATTAAATGGCGCGATGTTGGTGTTTGGCTATTGGTTGAGCCTAGTGCTGGCACGAAGAACGCTGGCACCAATTGAACGGTCAATTGAGCAGCAAGCCCAATTTGTATCTAATGCCAGCCACGAGCTAAGAACTCCGCTGGCGGCGTTGCTTTTGAGTAATGAAATAGCGATACGTAAGCGTGTGCTGACTGACGAAAAAGCTCGTCAGGTTTTGAGCCAAAACGTTGAGGAAATTAAAAAGCTAGCTAATCTTAGTAATTCGCTGCTGGATTTGGCGAAGTCGGAAAATGCTTTGGGCAGTCCAGAGCTAATTAATATTTCTGAAATTATTAAAGAGGTTATAAGGCAGTATTCTCGGGTTGCAAAAGCAAAGCAAGTTAAGATTTTTCATGATATTCCAGATGGTCAAAAAGTAATTTTGCAAGTAAATGCGGTTCGTCAGATTTTATCAATTTTGGTGGACAATGCTATTAAATACGCGCCGCAAAAGGTTGGCGAAGTAAAGATTTGGGTCAGGCTGAATAAAAATTCTGTGGAATTTATAGTTAAAGATAATGGACTAGGCATTTCGTCAAATGATCAAAAGCATATTTTCGAGAGATTTTATCGTGCAGACGCAGCACGGACTCGAACCGACGCGTCAGGCTATGGCTTGGGGTTGGCAATTGCTAAAACCTTGGCAGATCGCTGTGGTTATACTATTCGCATCAAAAGCAAGCCGTCAGCTGGCGCGGAATTTACGTTGACTGTTCCTCGAGATTAATGAGTTTCTTGCGGATTGTGTAAAGAAATCATAAATGTAAATAATACAATGTACTTTCATTGACAGACGCTATATATCGCGTGTATATTCAATATTAAGCACTACATATGGTGTTTTAGAAAATAAATAACGTTTTTTGCAACATGCGCCCACTGGAGAGGTTGGGCTGGTTTGCTTTTTTATAAATAAGGAGGGGGAATGTATAAATCAATTAAAAAACGCGATGGTCGAACTGCTAAATTTGATCGGAAAAAAATTGAAAAAGCAATTGAAAAGGCGGGGCTGGAAACTGGCGAATTTGACGCCGCTCAAGCAGTTGAATTAACCGAAAAAGTTTTGGACGTTTTGGAAACTCGTAACCAAAAGCGTCTACCAAGCGTTGAAGATATTCAGGATATTGTTGAGGATGCGTTGATTGATTCTAAGTTTAAGAAGACCGCCAAGGCGTACATTATTTACCGCGATCAGCATAAAAAATTGCGCGAAATTACCTCTAATGCACACGTTGATTTGATTGATAAATATCTGGAAAATTTGGACTGGAAAGTTAATGAAAACTCTAATATGGGTTACAGCCTTCAGGGTTTGAATAACTATGTTTCAGCGGAGATTACAAAGACTTACTGGCTGGATAAGATTTATACATCGAAAATCGGGCAAGCTCACAAAGAAGGCGATTTGCACATTCACGACCTTAACTTGCTAAGCGTTTATTGTGTTGGTTGGGACCTAACTGACTTATTGCAAGAAGGATTTACTGGCGTCGCTGGTAAGGTTGCTTCTAAGCCAGCTAAGCATTTCCGATCAGCGCTTGGTCAAGTCGTAAACTTCTTTTATACATTACAGGGCGAAGCGGCTGGTGCGCAGGCTTTCTCTGATTTTGATACACTATTAGCGCCGTTTATTCGTGCCGACAAATTGAACTATAAAGAAGTAAAACAGGCTATTCAAGAATTCGTCTTTAATGTCAACGTGCCGACTCGTGTTGGTTTCCAGACGCCGTTTACCAACATTACACTTGACCTTGAATGTCCAAAACACATGGCAGATAATCCAGTGATTATTGGTGGCGAAATGCAGGACACGACTTATGGCGAATATCAGGAAGAAATGAATATGCTAAACAAGGCGCTGTTGGAAGTTCTTTCTGAGGGCGACGCTAATGGTCGAGTCTTTACGTTCCCAATTCCAACGGTTAATATCACCAAGGACTTCAATTGGGATAATCC
>CAUTVA010000010.1:0-12647 GCA_963541875.1 uncultured Candidatus Saccharibacteria bacterium | reverse complement strand
GATTATCAGCGGAACGAATGGAAAAACGACGACGACAAAAATTGTCGTAGAATTGCTGGAATCGGTCGGATTGAAAGTATTCACCAATCGCACTGGTAGCAATTTTTCCCGAGGCGTGGCAGCGGCACTACTTGACGAGGTCAATATCCGCGGCAAACTGGACGCCGACATTGCAGTTCTGGAGCTGGACGAGGCTTGGGCGGTTAAATTCGTGCAGATTGTTCGTCCGCACTTTTCCCTGCTTCTGAATGTTATGCGCGATCAATTGGATAGATTTGGAGAAATTGACAATACAGCCGCATTGCTTCAAAAAATAGCTGAAGCCACCAGCGACACTGTCGTTCTCAACCGCGACGATCCGCGAATTTTTAAGATTAGCGAACATATTCAGGCTAAAAAAGTTTTCTTCGGTACAACCAGCGAATTACTTCAATTGATGCCAACAGACGACACTCTAAAATACGGAACCGCAACCGCAAATCAAAGCGTGGCGGCTGATGTTTTATTGAAAAAGATTAATGCTCAGCAAGCGACTTTTCAAATTGACAATAAAGAAATCGATGTAGATCTGCAACTCACTGGGGTTTATAATCTTCTCAATGCGGCGGCGGCGGTTGCCCTGGCTCGACAAATCGCGGGACCGGAAATTACCGATACAATTTTATCTGCGCTGGAAAACATAAAGCCGGCGTTTGGTCGTGGCGAAACGATTTACCTGAATGGCACGCCAATTGAGCTTATTTTAGTAAAAAATCCAAGCGGCTTTCGGCTGGCACTTCTGTCGTTTGCCAAAAACAATAGCACTACGATGATCGCTGTTAATGACAATTACGCCGACGGACGAGATGTAAGTTGGTTCTGGGACGTCGATTTTTCACTATTGAAAAACGTAGCAATGATCAGCGGCGCGCGCGCTTACGATATGGCTTTGCGACTTCAATATGATGACATTCCAATTGGAAAAATTGACACCAATATTTCGAAAGCCCTGGAAGATTTCATCAATACCAATCCCGACGAGCCAAAACAGATTTTTTGTAGCTACACAGCCATGACAGCAATTCGCCGCCTGCTAAGCGAAAAAACCGACGTGGAGGAAATATCATAATGAAAATAACAATTGCGCAACTTTACCCGCGAGATATGAATCTTTATGGCGACTGGGGCAACACGCTAGTTCTGAAAAAACGCCTGGAGCGACGCGGCTTCGAAGTTGAGATTATTGATCACAATCCGGGCGATTCAACGGATTTTTCTAAAATTGATATTTTTGTTGGCGGCGGCGGACAGGATTCTGGGCAGACGATTATCCAAAATGATCTTCTGGCACGAGCCGATGAACTGCGACAATTAGCAAAAGACGGCGTGCCGATGCTGATGATTTGCGGAATGTACCAATTATTTGGTCGGTTTTTCCGAACACTCAAGGGCGAGGAAATTGTTGGCGCTAACATTCTGCCAATTGAAACGATTGCTGGCGACGAGCGGATGATTGGTAACATTGTCATTAAAAGTCAGGAATTTGGCGATATCGTTGGCTATGAAAATCACAGCGGACAAACTTTCTTAGATAAGACCACCAAACCTCTTGGGCAAGTTATTAAAGGCGCCGGCAATAATATGACCGACGCAAACGAAGGTGTTCGCTATAACAACATCATTGCCACTTATCTCCATGGTCCGATTCTACCCAAAAACCCGCAAATTGCAGACTTTCTTATTGGCAAGGCGCTAGAGCGACGCGGCGTAAGCGCAGACTCGGGGCTAGAAAAAATTGACGATACTTTAGCGAATAAAGCAAAAGAAATAGCTCTAAAATTATCCAGATAATTCATGGAAAAAATCCGTATATATCTTAAAAAGCTATATGCATTTCTTCATCAAATGCCCGGATGGGTTTGGCTAATTCCAATCTTAATTTTAGCCATCAACGTTCGACTTACCTATTTAACAAAAGCCGACATTTGGCACGATGAAGGATATACGGCAGCCATCATTCAGCAGCCAATCAGGGAAATTATCACCATTACAACCACGGATGTCCACCCGCCGCTTTATTACGTTATTATGCATGTTTGGCAATCGATTTTCAGCAATTCCGTAGCTTCGCTCAGAGGGTTTAGTGTTACGTGTGGAGCTCTGACAATTGCTCTATTATTTCTATTACTCCAAAAACTTTTCTCTAAAAGAATCGCCGTATTCGGAAGTTTTTTAGCAGCGCTAGGACCGTTCTTAATTCGCTATAGCGACGAAGCTCGAATGTATACACTGGCAGCACTTTTGGCTATAGCAATGACTTATACATTCATCGTGGCGGTCGAGCGTAAAAATAAGAAGTTCTGGTGGGCACTATACGGAATTTTAGTGGCGTTCGGTCTTTATACACAATATTTTCTAGCATTAATGCTACCCGCGCATTTCGCATACATTTGGCTAAAACTTGGCAGAAATCGCACTGCCATAAAAAATATATTTAAGGACAAAAACATTTGGCTTGCCGCCGGGACATGCTTTTTACTATTCCTTCCCTGGTTACCAATTATGATCTCCCAAACTAGCCGAGTAAGTGGCGGCTTCTGGATCCCTGAAGTCACTAAATTTACCATCCCAACAACACTATCAATGTTCTTAACTTATGACGACAGAATTGTCCGCTATTTTGGGTTGTTACTGCCGCCAATTATAGTCGCAATTTCATTCATTCTAGCCAAAAAACGCCCAAAATATCAAGCAGCAATTTGGATTTTAACAATTTGGTTACTGTTGCCAATGATCATCGTTTACACACTCAGCCAGGGTCGACCAGTTTACTTAGACCGCTACTTCACTTATTCAGCGCCAGCGTTTTACGGCTTGATTGCGGTATTCATCGGGCTTATTTTTTCTAATAAAAAATGGTGGTCTATTGGAATATCTATTGTCCTGACATTATTTATCGGTCATTATATGTGGCATATCGGCGGTAAAAACATTGCAGAATCGTCTTGGAATAACACCAACACAGCCATGAATCATATAAATGAAAATATCCAGAGTAGTGATGTTATTATCTCTGGCGAGATCTACACTTATTTTCATACTTCCTATTACAACCGCACAAATAAAGAAATTATACTCCTGAAGCCGAAAGAAGAGCTAGGTTGGGTTGGCGAATGGGGATTAATTAAGAAACTAAATACTCCAGAAATTAGTTCTTTAGAGTCAGTAAAATCTCCAAGAATCTGGCTTATTCTTCGCGAAAAAACATATGACGAATATAAAAAACAAGTTCCGCCCTATTGGAAATTAAAGCAAGAGTTCCATGATGGCGACTTGATTATCGGACTATACGAAAATAAAAAATAACTGGTTAAATGCCAGTTATTTTAATAAACTGAATGATTTCAATTGGTCGGGGTGAAAGGACTCGAACCTTCGACCTCACGGTCCCAAACCGCGCGCGCTAGCCAACTGCGCCACACCCCGAAGATATCTCTATCATTCGTTCTGATCTATCTTAACATATATCACTAAATAAGTACAGGATAAATTTGCAAACAAATTTCTATACTTTGCGAATCATAAAAATAACTTGGCAAGTAGCCTACTTCAGGATAAGATATATTGTATGAATTACACAAAACCGTATACACCTCCAACGCTAACCGTGGACGCAGTAATTTTTCAAGTAAACAACAATACCCTGGAAGTGTTATTATTAAAACGACCAAACGAACCTTTTAAAGGAGAATGGGCCCTCCCTGGAGGATATAATGCCAAGGGAGAGACGACTACAGGCGCACTCGAACGTGTAGTTTTCCAAAAGACAGGCATAAAAATCAAAGACGACCTACGATACATTGAACAGCTTTACACTTTCGATACGATTAATCGTGATCCACGAGGACATGCAGTATCTGTAACCTACATGGGTTGTGGACGCAATATTACATACAATGAAGATTTAGAAGTGGCATTTTTTGATGTAAATAAAATACCAAAACTAGCATACGATCACGCCAACATCATTAAATACGCCAAAGAACGCCTAATTGCCAAAATGACATATACCAATTCGGCATTTGCTTTTCTGGATCGAAGATTTACCTTAACACAACTGCAAACAGTTTACGAGATAGTTTTTGGTCGTGAATTTGACAAGCGTAATTTTCGAAAAAAATTCCTCAGCTTAAACTTAATTCATGAAACTAATGAGTTGTGGCGAGACGGCGCGCATCGTCCAGCAAAATTATATGAATTTAATTCAAGCAAGCTCGAGAATTTAGATCGTAGCTTAGACTAACCTCCCTGTAAAAATCTAGAAAATTTATATTTTTCATAAATTAGTGTTGACAACACAATAACTGGCTATTAGACTAGATAGTAAGTGTAAGCTATACATTAAGTAAGGAGGATCTTAACATTATGGAAAAGTCTAACTATATATTTGTCGGGGTTGACCCACAGAATGATTTTATCGATGGAAGTCTTGCCGTTGCCGAAGCAGAGCAAATCATTGAGCCCATCAATTCTATCGTCGACGAAATACGAAAACATGACGGCATAGTTGTATTCACCCGAGACTGGCATCCCGAAAAAACACCGCATTTTGACAAATGGCCAGTTCACTGCGTAGCTAACACCAGAGGAGCTGATTTTCACAAAGACCTAAATATTCAGCCTGGCGATATTATCATCAATAAAGGCGTCGGCCAGACAGACGGATATTCTGGCTGGGAAGGTAGAAGCGACAAGGGTGAAACACTAGAATCTATCATAATGCCAAAAACACCCCATGAAAAAGTTAAAGTACTTCTCGGTGGATTAGCAACAGATTTTTGTGTAGAATATACTGCCCGAGATATCGCCAAACATTTCAAAGATGACATGCGTGTTACTATATACCTACTTATAGACGCCATCCGTGCTGTAGGATTAACCCCAACAGCCGAAGAAGAAGCATTATCCGCAATGAAAGAGGCTGGAATATTAGCAATATCGACTGAAGAAGCAAAGAAGATGATTCAGGAGGCAATTTAAATGGAGAAGAGCTCAAAAATATCACAAAGGTTAGATTATTACAAAGTAACTATGGGGATGAACGAGTTTTTAAAACATCCTGAAGCAGAAGTTACCTTCACGTTGAAAAATCGCTCCCCTAATCTATTATCAGAGTTTGTAACTCCAGAGGAATTGCAAAACAACCTAAATAATTTAGCTGAAGGATGGCAGCCCAGTGAAATCGCCTACTTGGCTGGACTGCAAAACCAAGATGGCAAAGCGACATTTTCGCAAGAATACCTTGATTTCCTAATAAGTAACCCCTTGCCTCCGGTCAAGATCGGATATGATAAGCGCGGCGACCTAGCGGTTGAAGCTACGGGAAAATGGCCCCTAGTTACATTCTGGGAAACCGTTATCATGAGTGAGATAAATGAAATATATTTTCGTAACAAACTCGCGCGCGAAGGTCGCTCTTTGGAAGAAGTGTATGCCGAAGGAGATCGCCGGTTAGACGAAAAGATCAAATTATTAAAAAGCCGCCCAGATATTAAATTTTCTGATTTCGGCACACGACGACGTTTTAGCTATGATTGGCATAGGCACGTAATTGAACGAGTTGCAAATGAACTCCCTGACAATTTTGTCGGAACTTCAAATATATACTTGGCGTATAAACTAGGACTAAAACCGATTGGAACTTTTGCACACGAAATGCCAATGGTCTACGCTGCACTGGCAGATAAAGCCGGAAACAACCCACTAAGTGGTCACAATCAGGCACTAAAAGATTGGCAAGACACATACGGCGACGAGCTATCAATTGCCTTAACTGATACATTTACAACCGACTTCTTCTTTGCTGACTTTACGCCCGAACAAATGACTTCGTGGAAAGGACTACGACACGATTCTGGCGACCCAATAGAATTTGGAAATAAGGCTATTGAAATTTACAAAAAGAACGGAATTGATCCTTTAGAAAACACTATCGTCTTTAGTGACGGACTTGATGTGGATGAAATTATTTGGATAGCTGATTACTTTAAGGACAAAATAAACGTAACATTCGGCTGGGGTACGACTTTGACTAACGACCTTGGAATTACACCCAATAACTTTGTTATGAAAGCCACAGAAGTCGATGGAGTATCTACGGTCAAATTGAGCGACACCCCTGGCAAACATACAGGTCCAGGTGATAAAATTGGAGAGTATAGTAAATACGTAAAAGCAGCTTTGGCTAAAAATACACTGAATAATACTCTAGTTGCTGTATGAAAAAACAATGCCAATATCTATAAATCGTAAATTATGGTATGACGGTCCAAATTACACTGCAGACAGCGTAATAATCAACCCAATCGCACAAAAAATTCTTTTGATAAAACGATCCAGCGGTGAATGGGCACTACCTGGAGGATTCATCAACTCCAAAGAAGACTCCTTTACCGCAGCAATTCGCGAAACAAAAGAAGAAACTGGAACGATAATTAGTGACGATCCAATATTAATATATAAAGGGCTCGTTAACGATCCACGCAACAGTCAGACGTCATGGATCGAAACCAGTGCGTACTTGTTCATAGTCAACGAACTATCAGAGGTGTCAGGACGAGACGACGCTATCGACGCAGCCTGGCTACCACTCAATAATTTGCCTAAATTATACGCATCGCATGATGAAATAGTAACCAGGGCTATTGATTATTTGTCTTGTCGGTCGCTAATTAAGATAGCAGAGTTTTCCGAAAATTATCGCAATATTAACGGCGGTCATATGCAATACGACAAGATTATCGCCACAAAAAATGATCATTCGGTATTTATTAAGCAAACATCGACCAGATACGATGATATTAAACGAAATAGACTGCGCCAATATTTGAGAAAAGAAGCGTTCACAATATCCTACTTGCGATGCCATGGATATAGTGGAATCCCATCCAGGTCAATACTGCGAGACGATGACACTTTTATCATGGAGACAATGACGTCCAACGAAGGTTGGCTATGGCGAGCAAAAAACGAAACACTAGACATTTATATCAAATCAGCGAAGGAAAAGTTTGACGAGTTGGAAAATATACCAGTGCCGCCTGATACTTTTGACATCGAATCGTCACGCGATAGTTTTATTAAAGAAGGATGGGTTTCATTAGACGAGCAGAAAATAGCTAAATTGAGAGAATTGTCATTAGGATTCTTAGACAGATTAACGCCTCATAGCCAAAATATAACTAAGAAATTATTGGCAGACTTACCCGCCTTACTAAATGCCGGAGGTCGACATAGCGATATAAAAAAATTAGTTTTTTGTCATCACGATATTCGACAATCAAATATGGCTTGGCATCCCAAACGCGGCACTAAGTTAATCGACTGGAGCTGGTCTGGACCTGGAGAATCCGGTAGCGACATCACTAGCCTACTAATCGACCTACATAAAAGCGGTCATAATATTTCAAACTATTACAAAGAAATAAATTTAGATCATTGCCTAACCTTAATGGGTTTCTGGCTAAACCATGCAACGTGGCCATATCATGGCGACGACACTCTTAGATTTCAACAATTTTTATCAGCGTTAAGTGCATACGAAATATATACAACTATTTAAGCATTCACAGCTTCAATCTCAACCGACAATACTTCTTTTTTGATTGGCAAAGATTGACCGGGCTCGAACGTATAAACCAGTAATTGACCAAATGGCATCTCTACATTCGCCATCTCGGCTTCTGGAACTTGGTCAAGATGTTTAATTAAAGCTCGAATAGAATTGCCGTGAGCCACCAATAAAATATTCTCACCATTCTGCAATTTCGGCAAAATCTCTTGCTCAAAATATGGAACAACCCGCGCATAAACATCTTTCAAAGTTTCGCCGCCCGGCACTGGATAATCCCAACCGCGTCGAATACCATTAAAAGCCTCTTCGCCAATCTCCGCTTTAACCTCCCATTTATTTTTTCCAGTCAAATCACCATAATCACGCTCGTTTAACTCAGTTGCATGCGTTGTTGGTAGATTTTCGACACCGCACCCCTCAAGTAGCGCCGCCAAAGTTTGTTGTGTACGTTTTAATGATGAAGTGTAAGCTTCATTAAATACCACGCCTTTCAATAAAGCACCCAATCGCACAGTGTCATTACGACCCTTTTCCGTCAAATTAACATCTGTCCAGCCAGTCCACTTACCGAGCAGATTCCACTCGCTCTCACCGTGTCGACTAATAACTAATATTCCCATTATTTCCCTCCAATCATCGGCGCAAAAAATTCTACAACTTCTTTTTTCACGCCGTCATTATCAATAATTTTCGTATTTACGTAACCGAATTTATCAATTGCCCAAAATCTAATTGCCCAGAGCAGCGACATATCTTCAAAATCGATCTCATTTTTGGCAATAAATTTGCTAGCCACAATTTCCGATTCCTGCAATTTTATCTCAGAAAAAGCATCGTTTTCTAACTTCGTAAAAAACACAAATTGATGCGTCAAAAACTCATCAGAATGACGCGAAGCGACCATGGCAAGCTTCAAATCCTTAGGGTCAACTTGAATATCAACTTCTTCTTTCACCTCGCGCACCGCCGCTTCCAACGGGGATTCTCCAGCGTCAACAATGCCACCAGGCAGCGACCAATGGTCTTTATAGCCAGCCTTGATGATCAATAGTTCGCCCTGCTCATTTTCAATCAGTACCGCCGCACTAGAAAAACGCCTGTCCAAACTTGCCAACCAAGCGCGTCGCTCTTCATCTGTAAATTTCATTATTTAGCAAACTCAATTGCTCGCGTTTCGCGAATCACGTTAACCTTAATGGTGCCAGGATATTGCATTGTCGACTCAATTTTCGTCGCAATATCTCGCGCCAATTTAATCGCCGACAAATCATCAATCGTCTGAGGCTTCACGATCACACGAACTTCACGACCAGCAGAAATCGCGTAAGCCTTATCAATTCCCTCAAAGCTCGTAGCGACATTTTCCAAATCGCGCATTCGCTCTGCAAAGTTTTCAGCAGAAACATTACGCGCACCTGGACGTGCAGCCGAAGCCGCATCACAGACTCGAACAATAATCGCTTCTGGGGTTGTCGCTTCAATATCATCGTGGTGTGCTTCGATTGCGTGGACAATTCTCTCATCCATGCCATATTTACGAGCCAATTCCGCCCCAATGTGATGATGCTTGCCCTCAATTTTATGCGACACCGCCTTACCGACATCATGAAGAAGTGTAGCAATTTTCGTAATGCGCACGTCCGCACCAATTTCCTCAGCAATCATTCCAGCAATTTGCGCCATCTCAGTCGAATGCTTCAAAACGTTCTGACCGAAGCTAGTGCGAAACTTCAATTCACCAAGCAATAGCAGCATTTCCTTCGGGATCCCAACTACGCCAGTTTCGCGCATAGCATCTTCACCGGCTTGTCTAACCTCTTTTTCAATCTGTTTTTTAGCTTTAGCAACCACCTCTTCGATGCGCGCAGGATGAATACGACCATCCTTCATTAGCATCTCAAGACTCAAACGAGCCACTTGTCGGCGAACAGGGTCAAAACTCGACAAAATAATCATGCCAGGTGTATCGTCAACTAAAATATCGACGCCAGTTTCGCGCTGCAGCGCCTGAATATTACGTCCTTCCTTGCCAATAATTCGACCCTTCATCTCGTCATCAGTCAATTTAACCGCAGTCACCGTACGCTCAGCAGTCACCTCACTACTCATTCGCTCCATTGCGGTCACGAGGATCATTTGCGCCCGCTCTTCAGCATCATCCATTGCATCATGTTGTAGTTTCGACACCAAACCGACCAAATCTTGCTTAATGTCGCGCTCAGTCATTTGCATCAACTTATCGGCAGCATCTTTTTTCTTTAATCCAGCGATTTTTTCAAGCTTTTCCTGCTGACGTGTACGAATATCGCGAATTTCATTTTTAAGATTATCAACTTCATCCTCATGCGCGCGCAATTTTTCCGCTCGTCGATCAAGCTCTTCCAGCTTATTATCCAAAGTCTTCTCACGATCCGCCAAACGATTTTCAGTCTTTTGCCACTCCTTGCGACGTTCATTTTCAATCTTAAGCGCCTCATCCTTAGCCTTTAGGACAATATCGCTCGCCTTAGTTTTTGCATCCGCCAGATCTCGCTCAATCTGATTTTTACCGTTAATTTGGCGAGTTCTCTGATATCCAACAAGACCAGCAGCACCCGCGCCAGCTCCAATAGCCGCGGCAATAATTACTTCTATCATTATCATTCCTTTCCGATCGGCCGCCCCTGAGTGTTCGTCTCAAGGAAAAATATCAACAGCCAATCAACTTCAAACTATCTAATTCGGCGAATCAAAAATCACAAACCGCCGTAATTTAATTATACACGGTTTTGATGGTTTGGGCGATAAAAATTATTTTCGCGGCGCAGTGATATTCGCAGCGGCGCCGTACTCTGGCATAACAATTTTTTCATTCTCGCCAGCACGCAATTTATCTAGCGCCAAATCACGCCAATTATCACCCATTACACCAACAATAGGAATATTCAGGCTGTCCGCCAGTGTATTCGCAACCGTCAAACCAATTCTCAGCCCCGTAAAACTTCCTGGTCCTTTCATCACGCCAATACCGCTTATCAGATGCAAATCGCCAGTCTTTTCTTCCAAAAATTTCAACAAATTCCGCGCCAACGTTCGCCCAGCTTCCCATTCAAAATCCTGACGATTTTCTCCATTGACTATTGTCAAAAAACATGTTGATGTTGAAGTGTCTAATAAAATTATCACGCCATATTCTCCTTTATTTTTCCCAAAAGTTCATCAGATTTTTTGCCGCCAGGATAAAATTCCACAAGCCGCCCTTCTTCGCTAATCGCGGTAATTTTTATCACCAACCGATCACTCGGCAATGCATCGTCAACAGCGCCAGCCCATTCAACTACAACCACCGAGTTAGAAGCTGCCACTTCGCGAATCTCCTCGCTCATAATTCCAGCATTTCCCAATCTATAAAAATCGTAGTGCGCCAAACTCAGACCGCGAGGTGAATCGTACACGCGCGAAATCGTGAAAGTTGGACTCTGAACTGGCTCGTCAATCTCTAAAGCTTGCGCAATTCCCTTCGTCAATGTGGTTTTTCCCGCGCCAATATCACCGACCAATTCCAGAACTTCCCCGCCAGAAACAGCCCGACCAATTGCCGCGCCCAATTCTCGCATTTTCTCTTCACTAGAAATATTCACTCTTATATTATACTATGCTAGCTTTTTTTTGGCGATGATAGTACAATAACCATAAGAGTTATGCGTGTTTCAGACCAGACAATTGAGATCATTCTGAAACAAGGTGGGGTTGTAGATGAGCCGCAGCTTGCTGATTTGAAATTGATTGCTGAACGGTCGAAGCAAACATTGCAAGAAACCGCTATCGAACAAAAGGTCATTTCTGAGGAAGATTTGACAAAGTTGATTGGCGATTATATCGGCGTGCCTTTCGTGCGAATTGAGCCAAAGGATATTCCCGAAGATATATTGAAACGAATTCCTGAACATATCGCGCGCCAGTATAATGTTGTGCTTTTTGAGAAAAATGAGGACGATAGCTTGTCGCTTGCGATGGAAGATCCAGACGATGTGCAGGCGCTGAACTTCATCCAAAAAGAAATTGGCTACAACACTAAGGTTTTCCTAGCGACAAAAAGCAACATTTTGGACTGTTTGGAAAATTATCGCGGTAATATCAATGCCGAACTTGACGAAGTTATTGCGGTGCAAAAAGACGCTTCCGCCGAAGACCAAAACGTTAGTCAAGATGATTTTGCGGAAAATTCACCAATTGCCCAAACTGTTAATTTGTTACTGGAATATGCCATAAAATCCAACGCTTCTGACATTCACATTGAGCCGCGCGAAGATTACGTTCAGGTTCGTTACCGAATTGACGGTGTTTTGAAGGAAGTTAACAAATTGCCACGAAACGTTCACGGCGCTTTGGTGAGCCGCATTAAAATTCTCTCCAATCTGAAAATTGACGAACGCCGCGTACCACAGGACGGACGATTTAAGATAAAAGTTTCAGGAAAACAATACGCGCTTCGTGTTTCGACATTGCCAATCGCTGACGGCGAAAAAGTGGTCATGCGTATTTTGGACGAATCGAACCAGGCTGTTAAACTGGATCAGCTTGGATATTGGGGCCTGTCGCTCGCAACCGTAAAAGACGCAATGGCTCAGCCGAACGGAATGATCCTAGTGACTGGGCCAACTGGATCGGGAAAATCGACCAGCTTGTTCAGTATTCTGTCAGAGCTCAATACTCCAGATGTCAATATTTCCACAATTGAAGACCCAGTAGAATATAAAATCCCAGGAGTCAATCAAACTCAGACCAACGCCAAAGCTGGAATGACCTTCGCCTCAGGGCTAAGAGCACTACTTCGCCAAGACCCAAATATCATCATGGTCGGAGAAATTCGCGACGGCGAAACCGCAAATCTTGGTGTTCAAGCAGCGCTGACTGGACACTTGGTGTTCTCCACTCTACACACAAATAACGCTGCAACATGTTTGCCGCGTTTGCTAGACATGGGAATTGAACCATTTTTGATCGCTTCAACCGTGAAGGCGGTGATTGGACAGCGACTAGTTAGGCGCCTGTG
>CAUTVA010000009.1:0-12675 GCA_963541875.1 uncultured Candidatus Saccharibacteria bacterium | reverse complement strand
ACAGCACGATTCTTTGCTGGCGAATATGAAGATCGATTTTCATGATATCGAGGAGACTATTCGATGGTACGAGCGGATAAAGGCGCTGATTGATCAATATAAAGAGAAGCCGCTAAATACGGGCGGAATTGCTAGGGATTGGTCTTTTGGTTATACGCCGCTGCTGAGTCGATTTGCTCAGAATATTAGCGTCAGTGTATCTGGCGGGGCGTTTACAACTAAGTTGGCTGCGCACGAGGAAGCGCTGGGGCAGATGCTTAAAACGTTTAGTTCTGGCGGGCGGCAGAATATTACGCTGGTTGGTGCTGATGGTGCGGGAAAAAGCACCGTTGTGTCGGCGTTTGCGGAAATGTTGATTGACGGACATCGAGGCGTTCCTGGTTCGCTGATGTATCAGCAAGTTTTTATGCTTGATGCGTCGTCGTTGATTAGTGTGGCGTCGGGTCGCGGGGAATTGGAGAATCTAGTCACGATGATTTTGAACGAAGCTTTTCTGTCGAAAAACGTGATTTTATGTCTGGACAATGCGCAATTATTTTTCGAAGAAGGCGTTGGTTCGGTTGACCTTAGCAATGTGTTATTGCCAATTCTGGAGGCGGGCAGACTTAGGACGATTTTAACGATGGACGATCAGCGATTTTTGCAAATTTCCCAGACTAAGCCACAGCTTGCTCACGCTTTGAATACAATTGCAATTCAGCCGTCAAATGAACCCGAAACTATGAAAATTATGCGCGATCAATTGGTTTTATTTGAGGCGCAATACAAAGTGACATATATGTACCAGGCGCTGGCGGAGGCGTATCGTGTTGGCGATCGTTATGTTCAGGACTTAGTAATGCCAGGTAAGGCGTTGAAAATTTTGGAAGCAGCAGCAAGTTATGCGAGTGGTGGGCTGGTGACCGCGCAATCTGTGGATGACGCGATTGAAAAGACTCTTGGCATAAAAATTTCAGTAGCTTCTTTGAGCGACGAAAAGGAAAAATTGTTAAACTTGGAGTCATTAATTCATCAGCGAATGATCAATCAAACGCGAGCCGTGACGGTTGTTTCTGATGCTATTCGCCGCGCGCGCACAGGTGTTAGAAATCAGAATCGACCGATTGGCGCGTTCCTGTTTCTTGGTCCGACTGGTGTTGGTAAAACGGAGCTTTCTAAGGCTTTGGCGGATGTTTATTTTGGCGGCGAAGGTAATATGATTCGCTTGGATCTGAACGAATTTGTTAGACCGGATGACGTGTCTAGGTTAATTGCGGATGGCGCGCGAGATCCAGGGAGTTTGACGGCTCAGGTTCAGAAGCGCCCGTTCTCTGTCGTGCTTTTGGATGAAATTGAAAAGGCTCATCCACAGGTCTTGACGACGCTTCTACAGCTTTTGGATGAGGGAATATTGCGTGATGAAAATAACCGAGAAATTAGTTTTCGCGATACGATTGTAATTGCGACGTCAAATGCTGGCGCGGATAGAATTCGTGAATATATTGAGCGGGGCTATCAATTGGAGCAGTTCGAGCAGACGTTTATCAACGAGCTGATTAATGCCAATTTATTCCGTCCAGAATTCTTGAACCGTTTTGATGAAATTGTTTTGTTCCGTCCGCTAGGAAAAGAGGAGTTGCTGCAGGTTGTTGATTTGATTTTGGCGGGAGTTAATAAGACCTTGGCGCCGCAAAAAATTCAAGTTGCGGTCGAGGAAGAAGGTAAGAAATTGCTAGTCGAGGCTGGTTATGATCCAAGATTGGGAGCTCGTCCGATGCGCCGCGTCGTCCAGCGAGCTGTTGAGAATACCGTCGCCAAGCAAATGCTGGCGGGAACTGTCGCGCCCGGTTCGACCACGATTATCACCGCTGATCAAATTCGCCAAATTTTAGGTTCGCAATCTGTGCAAATGCCGCCGGAAATTCAGAATCCGCCATTGAATAGCTAGCTCAGCCGCTCGACTAGTGTTTTATGAGTGTCATCATAAATAAAAACCCGCCATAATGACGAGCTATTTTGGTACACCCGGCAAGATTCGAACTTGCGACCCCTTGGTTCGAAGCCAAGTACTCTAATCCGCTGAGCTACGGGTGCGTATGAAGTTATTATATCATAGATGGCGACCGAGTAAAATGATATACTATATGCATGGACGTTATGACTAATATATCACTGAAACAATACACAACTATGAAATTGGGGGGTGAGACTCGCTATATGGCGACAGCGGATTCTGCTGGTGATGTTGTGTCGCTATATCGTAATGCCCGAAAGGAAAATTTGCCGATTTTTGTGTTGGGTGGCGGTAGTAATGTGATTACGCATGACGAGGTTTTTGAAGGAATCGTACTGTTGAATAAGATCAAAGGTTTTGAGGTTATCTCTGAAACCGACGAAACAACTGATGTGAAAATTGGTGCGGGCGAAGTCTGGGATGAGGTTGTTGAGAAGGCTATTGGGCTTGGACTTCAGGGAATTGAGGCTATGTCGGGAATTCCTGGAACGACTGGAGCTGCGCCAGTCCAGAACGTTGGGGCGTATGGTCAAGAAATTGCCGACACGTTGATTAGTCTGGAAGCTTACGATTCAAAAACCGACACAATTGTAACTATTTCCGCTGACGAATGTGATTTTTCTTATCGAAACAGTATTTTTCGCAGGAAAGAAAAAGGGCGATATTGTATTCTGAATATTACTTTGCGACTAAATAAAGCAGAGCCGAAACCGCCGTATTACGCTTCTTTACAGAGATATATTGACGAGAATGACATTCGTGAGGTCAATTTATCGGTGATTCGCGTGGCAGTTCTTAATATTCGTTCGGAAAAATTGCCAGACCCAGCGGAATTGCCAAGTGCGGGTTCTTTCTTCAAAAATGCGCTGGTTGAAAAATGGAAATTGGAAGAATTGCAAAAAGAATATAGCGACATTCCAAATTATGCAATGTCTGACGGAAGATATAAAATCCCGACGGGTTGGTTGATAGATAAGGCTGGCTTAAGGGGTTATCGCAGTCACGGCATGCGAGTTTACGAAAAGAACGCGTTGGTGCTCGTGAATGATTCGGCAACAGGATATGATAATTTGGCGGCGATTCGTGAGGAAATTGTGCAAATTGTCTTTGATAAGTTCGGTATAAAAATTGAGCAAGAACCGTTAGAACTTTCCTGATAATAAGCATATGCTTTTTTGTAGATTTGCGCTACAATATTGATATGAATCGTGGGACGGGTGGTTATACGATAATAGAGATGATGATAGTTGTTGTAGTTGTGTCTATTTTGGCTGGAATTACTTTGGTTGGTGGTGATAGGTTTTTAAATCGAACCAGAGATGAACGTCAGCGCGCCAATGTTGCCACATTATCTCTGAAGTTGGAGCGATATTATAAGTACAATAGTGCCAGTCGTATCGGTCATGAATATCCATCATGCAGAGACTTGATTAAAAATTTTACGTCTATTGTGGGTGATGATTCGTTGAAAAAAGAAATGGTTAAGTGTAATCGGAGCGACTGGGCTGGCGGAAATCACGGCGAGTTATTGTATGAAGCATCGAACATAGATGATGGAGATTGCACGAAGCCAGCTTCTGGTCCTATAGCTGACGTAGTGGCGGCAACTTGCACTAAATATAGCATTATTTATAGAGAGCGTTTGACGGGAATAGAAAAAAAGGTGGATAGTATATGGCGCGATTAATGAAAAATAGTGATGGCTTTACTATAGTTGAAGTAGCGGTTACTTTGGTTGTTATTGGCATTTTTTCGATAGTTATTTTAATGATGCAAACCCAGGTCAGCAATATATCTGTCTTAGAAGTGCAGCATACGAAGGCTAGTTATTTGGCGTACAGCAATATGCGTAAGTATGCAAACGACTCTCCTCCTGCGTGGTTTAAGTGTGTAGATCCTCCTTCGACTCCGCCGAGCACTAGAGCTCCAGGCTCTAGATATACGGTTATGACCAGTACAGGTAGAGTTGATGGATTGCCAGGAATGGTTAGGCAGGAAGTGTATGCTTCGGCTCCATATGGATGTTTAAGTGGCACGGTAAGTTTTGGTATGCCAATTAAAGTAGAGTCTGTTGTAGAGTATGGATTGCCAAGCTCTGGCGCCGGCAGTGGAAGAAAGGTTGTACATGCGACATACGCAGCGTTTTAGAGAAAGTGGGTTTACTATAGCCGAGCTGGCGATGGTCATGGTGATTATTGCTATGATTGTCGGCGTGTTTAGTCAGATGTTAATTTCAGCAAACCAAAGCGCATCTATAAGTAAAGCAAGAGTTGATATTAATCGTAGTCTTCACAATTCTATGGATGCAATTGAAACTGACGTGAGGCAAACTTCGCGTTTTAAGGTGAGCGGTTACGACGGATATGATACGTTTGCTAAAGATAAGAGCTTTTCTGGCGCGAGCCAAGTATGGACGTATAATAGGAATACTTTGATATTGTTACAATATGCTACTACTATGGGTCGTGGTTCCGATACTCGAGAAATTGTCTATTTAAGGACTCCCAGTTTTGACTGTACGGCGAATAAAACTCAACAGCCAAAGTATAAGAAGATAGTAATTTATTTCTTAAAAGACGGCCAGTTACATCGTCGTACCGTGTATAATGATTTGATAGACACTTACGGCAACCCGTATACAGGAGCTCCTGCTAATTATTTCTGTATGAACAGTACGGATGCTAATAAGTTTAAGAGTCGTGCTATGAAAGTTCATCAAGATTCAATTTTAGCGACGGGCGTTTCGGAATTTAAGGTGGAATATTATGAGGGAGATATTTTGGTCGCTGATCAATATAGCGCACCTGCGACGTCATTAAGAGTTTTAGATGCGGCAAACGGTATAAAAGTGACCTTAAAAATTCAATCTCCGAGTGGGCAAGTTTCTGATTCGCAAACATTAATGATACGAAAGATAAATAACCTATGATTCGACAAAAAAACGGCTATTCTCTAGTTCTAATTGTCTTGATGAGCACTTTTATTATGGCTGTCCTGGCGGGCTCTATGAGAATTGTTACTCAATCGTATATTTATTCCCAAGAAGAGTATTACTATAAGCTAGCCCAAGAAGCGGGCGAGGCAGGTACGGCGTACGCTAACGCTTGTCTAGATTCAAACAACACTGAACAATCATGGGGGTCTGTTGCTGGCGGGATTGGCCCGTTGCGCCCGGAAACTAATTGTAAAGGTGCTACGGCTTTTTATGGAAATAAATATGTTTTTGAAAATAGTAAATTGCGAACTACATTTGAAGTCGGCAATTTGGAAGCGTCAACCAAGGGTGCGTCGTCTGGTGTAGCTCTGTCGGCCGCCACCGCTCAGATTTCAGCGATTGGCCGAGTTGAACTTATAAGTGGCGGAAGCGTTGTAAAAACTTATACTGCTATTGTTAAGAAGGCTGTTACCTGGCCAGCGGATCTTAATGCTGCACGTGTTGTTAGTGGATCATTCCGTACTTGTGCTCTTATGTCTAATAGTGTTTGGTGTTGGGGCGATCCGAAAGGAAAAGGAGCATTGGGAGATGGTATGAATACTAAGGCTAATGTTCCAGTGAGAGTGCGGCAAGTGGGTGATATGAAATATGGGAAAATTATTGATATATTTACAGCGCAATTCCACAGCTGTGTCTTAACTGAACTTAGCGGTGTAAGGAGAGTGTATTGTTGGGGAAGTAATGAAGAGGGACAGCTGGGCAATGGGCAGTATGGAGCTGGTAAGTATTCTGATGTTCCAGTCGAGGTCGGCGGGGATATTGTCGGTAAAAATGTCACAGCGATTGGCGGTACCGGGGACGTGTCCTGTGCAATTGCTGACGGTAAAATTTATTGTTGGGGGAGTAACTATAGGGGAGAATTGGGTTATAACGCACCTAATCATCCGACCTTGTCTCCAAATCCAGTACCTGTTGCTACTGGAGGTGATCCGTATTGGAGATTACAACCTGGATATAAAGCAGTTAAATTATCAACCAGTGGTAGTCGGTCACAAACTATGTGCGCCATTATGGATACGGGAATTGCGTATTGTTGGGGACAGGCTAAATTTGGACAGACTGGAAGTACGGCTTTTGTCTCTAGTTACAACTACGGTCAACCTGTTCGTGTTGCCAGAATATCCAACGTTACTGATATATCTCAAGACGGATATCCGTATGGGGCTGCACACCTTACATCTCCTTATTCCCGAGCTCCTCACGTATGCGCAATTGCTTCAGGGAAGGTTTATTGTTGGGGTGGTGCTGAAGATGGACAATCCGGAGTTGGTGCTTACGACGACGCTACCTATAAAACATACACAGCTCCTAAAGAAGTTAAGGGTCTGCCGGGAGTGCCGAAGCGCATTGCCGTAGGACTTGGTCATTCGTGTGCTTTGGTGGAGCTTTCTGGCGGTAAGCATAAAGTGTATTGTTGGGGAGGGAATGAATTTGGTCAGCTAGGGGCGAATAAGGATGCAAGTCATCTGTCGTATTCGAGGACTCCTCAACCGGTGCATGTTGGTCCAGGTGGTCTTCCTTCGTCAGAAGACGTAGTTACTTTGGCTGCTGGAGCAAACCGCGGTTGCGCAATTATGACAAATAAGCGCGCATATTGTTGGGGAAAGAATGACGATGGGCAAATCGGCGACGGTACATATGAGCATAGATTTAGTCCAACAGAGTCATTATTCCTTCGTCCGGTCCAAAATCGATATATATATTAAAAAATGCTTGCGCTTTTAAAAACGTTGTAGTATTATCGAATTACAAATTAAAATAATATATTAGGGGGCACATTATCGTGACTACAAAGAATATAAAAAATCAAGGTTTTACACTAGTTGAGCTTTTGATCGTTATCGTGATCATCGCAATTTTGACAGTTGTTTCTTTGGTTGCATACAACGGTTTGCAAAACCAAGCAAAGACATCTGCTGCTAAATCTGCTGCTGACGCTGTTGCTAAGAAAGCTGAGCTATACAACACGGCTAAGAGCAAGTACCCAGCTAGCTTGGCAGACTTAACAAATAAGACTGTTGGTACTCCTGCTGTTTCACAGACTGGCGAACCATACTACTTGGATGCAAGTACTGTAAAATCTGGCAGCTTATCTACCCGTCCTGAAGAGGCTAATACTATTGAGTATGTTCCATGTCCGACTACGGGTGATGCTACGGGTGCGCACGTTAAGTACTACAACTTCTCAACAAGTCATGTAGAGGAGCGACAAATTGGTTCTTGCTAATTAGCTAAGAAGCATATAAATAAAAACTCCGGCGTTATGTCGGAGTTTTTTTATGTGCGGGTTTACATTAAATATTGCGTAGAGTATGGCAGAATTCTACGACTTCTTTACGTAGTTCAGCCAACTCATCGTCATTGTCGCGATTATCTATTGACCGCTTCATCCATTCCGCGATTTTTTCCATGTCGTCTTCTTTGGCGCCTCGCGTTGTGACGGCTGGCGTGCCTAAGCGAATGCCGCTTGGTCTGAACCTTGGCAGAGGGTCGTCTGGAATTGCATTAGCATTCAGTGTCAAACCGATTTTATCCATGGCGATTTCCGCTTCCTTGCCGTCAATGCCGAAACTGCTGTGAATATCTGCCAGAATCAAATGGTTGCTAGTGCCGCCAGTTACCAGCTTAAAGCCGCGCTTTTGCAATTCTTCCGCCAGTCTTTTTGCATTTTTAACGATTTGCTCGGCGTAATCTTTGAATTCTGGCTGTAAAGCTTCGCCAAATGCTACAGCTTTTGCGGCGATAGTGTGCATGTGCGGTCCGCCTTGCGTGCCAGGGAATACTGCTCGATCAATCAACGTGGGTAGGTTTTCGAGTGTTTTTTCTGGTTTTTTCAATGGATTGCCAACTATTCCTCGACTAAGAATCAGCCCGCCTCGTGGTCCACGCAGAGTTTTATGAGTTGTTGTGGTAATTACATGAAAGCCATAGTCGAACGGGTTTTTGGCAACACCACTAACGATTAGCCCCGCAATATGGCTCATATCTGCCATTAGCATAGCGCCGACCTCATTGCCAATTTCGGCAAATTTTTCATAATCTAGCTCTCGTGGATATGCCGAAAATCCCGCCAAAATGATCTTTGGTTTGTGTTTTAAGGCTAATTGACGAATTTCTTCATAGTCAATTTCGCCAGTGTCGATATTTTTTATGCCATAGCGAATGAAGTTGTACTCTCTGGCGCTACGAGTAACTGGAGCGCCATGAGTCAGATGCCCGCCATGAGCCAAATCCATAGCCAGAATGGTGTCGCCAGGCTCGCACCAAGCGTAATAAACCGCCTCATTAGCCTGCGCGCCAGAATGTGGCTGGACGTTAGCGTGATCGGCTTTGAAAAGTTTTTTAGCGCGGTCAATTGCCAGCTGTTCGACTTGATCAGTGTTTTCTTGTCCGCCGTAATAACGTCGACCAGGGTAGCCTTCTGAATATTTATTAGTGAAAACGCTACCGAGCGCCTGGAGCACATCTGACGAAACGTAATTCTCGCTAGGAATCAGTTCCAGGCCGTCCGTTTGGCGCTTTTTTTCTGCTTTTATAAGTTCTTCAATTTGCTTGTCTTTCATGACTAAACCTCCATTACTATTTATTATATCATTGCTTATATATATCATTAGTGATATAATTTACGCATGATAAAAGATAAGTATCTCCAAAAAATTGGCAATTTAATCGCTGAAAATCGCCAAAAACAAGGTCTGACTCAGACTCAATTAGCTGAGGCGATTGGTACGTCTCAGAGTGCTATCAATCGCATTGAAAACGGGGGTCAGAATATTAGTATTGATATGATTGCTCGAATTAGCGAGGTGCTTAACAACAATATCGTGACCGTAAATCATTCTGGAAAAATGAATTTTAAGGTAACTGGCGGCAAAAAGTTGTCTGGTGAGATACAGGTTAAGACTAGTAAAAACGCTGCAGTGGGTCTTCTCTGCGCGAGTTTATTGAACAAGGGGAAGACGACGCTTAGGAAAGTGGCGCGAATTGAGGAGGTCAACCGAATTATCGAGGTTCTGAATTCGATTGGTGTTAAAACTCGCTGGTTGGACGGTAGTGACCTTGAGATTGTGCCGCCAGCGCGCTTGAAACTTGAAGATATGGATATTGCTGCGGCGAAGAGAACTAGGACGGTGATTATGTTCCTTGGTCCGCTACTTCACCAATATGACGATTTCAAATTACCGTTTGCCGGCGGCTGTAATTTGGGTAAACGCACGGTTGAGCCGCATCTTAGTGGTTTGAGACATTTCGGAATGAATGTCACGGCGGAAACTGATTATTATCACGCAAAAACTGATGTCAATTCTGGTGATCGAACGATTTTATTGACGGAGCGGGGCGATACGGTGACGGAAAATATCATTATGGCTGCGGCATTGTCGCCAAACACTACTATCATCCGCAATGCTAGCCCAAATTACATGGTTCAAGACGTCTGTTTCTTCTTGAAAAAGTTGGGCGTGAAAATTGAGGGAATTGGTACGACGACCTTGAAAATCACGGGTCGTAAACGAATTAGTAAAAATCTGGACTATTATCCGAGCGAAGATCCGATTGAAGCGATGAGTTTTATTGCGGCGGCTGTGGTGACGGATTCGGAAATTACTGTTCGTCGTGCGCCGATTGAATTCTTGGAAATTGAGCTAGCGACATTGGCGGAAATGGGTCTTAAATTTGAGCTCAGCAAGGAATATTTTGCCAATAACGGGCAAACTCGTTTGGTTGATATTAAATTGCAACGCTCCAAGCTCCAGGCAGCAAAGGACAAACTTCACGCCTTGCCGTTTCCTGGAATCAATATGGACAATTTGCCGTTCTTGGGGCTTATCGCGACGGTGGCCGAGGGGCGTACGTTGGTCCACGACTGGAGTTATGAAAACCGAGCAATTTATTTTACAGAGCTGAGCAAGCTGAATGCGCAAATCGAGTTGGTTGATCCACACCGTGTTTATATTACTGGTCCAACAAGATGGAAGCCGGCCGACGTTGTTGCTCCACCGGCGCTTCGTCCGTCCGTTGTGATACTTTTGGCAATGCTTGCTGCTCCAGGTGTATCGATTCTTCGCGATGTATATTCGATTAATCGCGGATACGAGGAATTGGCGGCGCGCTTAAATTCGCTAGGTGCTGAGATTGAAGTGATTATTGAATAGGAATTCGCTTGATCTGCGGTTCTTTTTTAGGCTGGATTTGCGGTTTTGGAAAAATAAATTTGAGATAATCTTTCATCATTCGGGCGCCAGAAATAATTGGCAAATAGTTGCTTAATTGGTGGCGGATATGTTTTTCTAACAATTGGTCATTTTTCAAAATGGCGGCAGCTTTATGCATATTAACGTACAGAGATGAAACTTCGGCTTCGTAGTTTCTGCCAGTAACCTCCAAGCAGGCGATTGGCTGAACGTCGGCAACACCGCCGTCACTAGTGGAGATGAGGAGCTTCAGATTGGCGACGTCTTTCTCCCACGAAGTACCGCACGCTTCTAATCCGACAATAGGAATATTTATCGAAGCATCCGAGCCGATTGCTAACGCTCGTCCCAACTCTTCATCGTAATCTTGTATGTAATGAACACGCTCCTTGAGAACTGGATCGTTATCAATCAATTTTAATACTTCGAGCAATTTCTGATACATCGTCACGTCGCCTTGGTGAACTTTTCCTGTCAGAATATAATGCGCGTTGTGGCTGATGAGAATTTGACGCAATGAATCTGGGTTTTCAAACGGCATATAAGGTCGTTTGTAGTTAGCAAATCTTCGCTTGAAGTCGAATAATATTGCATTTTCTGGGATTTGTATGGATTTTTCGTACTGGTCTTGGCGACTTAATAGGACCCGATTCAATTCTTTTCGACCGAGTTTTTTCAAATACCTCAAATCCGCGCTACTCAGCGAGTTTAATTTTTCAGAAAAATCATTTGTGGGCAGCCCAAATTTATCGATAACACCGTGATCGCGATATGTTTGCAATGTTTCAGGCAGCACCCACGTTTCAAGATCTATTCCATTGGTAATGGCTTGAAATTTAACTTTGTCGTTGTTGCGGTCGCGGAAATTTGCTACGCGGGCGTGTAACTTACTTACGCCATTCTTCGCTTCAGTAAGTTCAATCGCCAAAAGATTCGGCCTCAGTCTGTCATTACGGAATTGCTCCATTAGCCAGCAACGCACGGCATTGCTCTTTATATTTGGCAGAACTAATTTTTCAAATTGCGAACGATGAAATTCCGGTTCGGCTGCTTGAAGAAGTGTGTGATTTGTGTAGAGCGTGTGTTTACGAACGTAAACGATGGCTTCGTATAAATTCATTCCGTTAGCGCACAGTTCGTCTAGTCGTGCCAATGCGGCAAAAATCGTTGCGGTCTCATTAAGTTGAATAACAGCCGGCTTAATACCGAGGAGTTTTAATGCTTTATAGCCACCAAATCCCAGCGCTACTTCTTGATATAATCTATGGTCACCAGATCCGTCGCCTTCGTACAATTGCCCAAAGTTCGGTTCTGAAATTGTAACAAATTGCGTTGAGCCGAGCGTCTTCTTGAAAATACTTAAGCTTGCATCTGGGAATCCGTTTGAACTTACGAAAACTTCGTCGATATATTCAAATCCGTAATCTTGAGGTGAAACGGATTCCGAAAACTCTTCTTGTGCGAGGTCGGTGATTTTCTGGTGTGATTCGCTACGATAAAATGGTGTCACCACTACGAATGGAACTTCCAATTTTTCAGCTACACGTCGCGTGTCCGCCGCCAAAACTCCAAGTCCTCCGCCACCTTTAATGCCATTGGACTTATCATAAATTTCCATTGTCCAATAGACATATGGTCGGTTTTCGGATAATTGATGTGTTAAACTGCTTCGTTCAATCACATCATAAAATTCGGACGCATCTTCAATGTCATGCGGTTGGTATTTTGGCTTTTCTGTATAAATATATGGATCCATCGATGCCCTTTATGGATTGAAATTGTCTAACTTGGTGCGGGTGGGGAGAATCGAACTCCCATCTCAAGTTTGGAAAACTTGCATACTAACCGCTGTACTACACCCGCAAGCTTTTACTATTGTAGCAGAAAGATGATATAATGTGAATACGCCCTGATAGCTCAGTTGGATAGAGCAGAGGACTTCTAAGCCTAAGGTCGTAGGTTCGAATCCTACTCGGGGCGCCACTTCATATAACTAATGGGGGATATATGGATGCGAATAAAAAACCGCAAATGACGCGGGAAATGATGATTGGGCTATCTGGCTCCTTGAGAAGGTCAATTGATGGTTTTAAAGCGTATGGTTTGACTGGTAGATCTCTAAAAGCTAATCGTAAAGTGAATTCGGAACGCCAATATATTAAAAAATACCAATCCTCGGCAGTGGTTGGTGAAGTAGGGCAAATTAGTGCAAAGATTGGTGTGGTGTCTCGATTGAGGAGTGCTAATGATCATGTTGATACTGGCTTGTCTGGCGGGAATCGACTAGTCAATGGTCTACAAAATAACAGTATTCCGTCAGGCGCGAATAACTCTCGCCAATCTTTCAATGCTAATCGAACTACTTTTCGTGAACCGCCTTCTCGTGGGTATAATCCGTTTGGATAAGAAAATAACCTCACTTCAATGTGAGGTTATTTTCTTGGAGGGCCAGGAGGGGCTCGAACCCTCGACACCCTGCTTAAGAGGCAGGTGCT
>CAUTVA010000008.1:0-21950 GCA_963541875.1 uncultured Candidatus Saccharibacteria bacterium | reverse complement strand
CGTGTAACGGAGCAATCTGTTCGAGGGTTCGAATCCCTCTCCTTCCGCCAAGAGAATAATAAACCGACAGAACTTAGAGTTTGTCGGTATTTTTTATTGAAAAATCATAGACAGGGGCGGCTCATCTGGTCGTGAAATAAATAGGTTGTAATTTTTACTAAATAGCTTGCAAAACACTAGATATAGCGGCTATAGTTATTATTGTACGCTATATATATAGCGAGCCCATAAATAAACAAAAACACAAGCTACGAAGATAAGCCACCAGATGAGGTGTTGGTGGTTTGTTTTTAAGAGGGGAAATTAAGGAGGGTATGTGAAAGAAATTAACGTAGTCAAACGCGATGGAACGAAAGAGCCGTTTGATGCTAATAAAATTAACACGGCTATTTTAAAGGCGTGTGAAGGTTTGCCGGACCAAATCTCTAAGGTCGTTCAAGTTGCGACCGAATTGCAATTGACATTATTTGATGGAATTACGACCGAACAGCTAGACGAGGCTGTCATTCAAACAGTTTTGCAAAACGTTAAAGACGATCCAGATTACGATAAAATCGCGGCACGATTATTATTGAAAACTGTCTATAAGCAGATTTTGGGCGATTACGAGACGGCGGAAGAATTGAAAAAGCTTCATGCGCGCGAATTTCCGAAGTTCGTTAAGGCGGCGGTGAAAGAAGGATTGTTGGATAAGCGCATGGCTGACGGACGGTTTGATTTGAAAAAGCTGGCGGCAGAACTTGATCCAGCGCGTGATGATTTGAGCAAATATTTGGGCGTGGTGACTAATAAAAATCGTTACGCTCTTCGCAAGCAAAACGGCTCACCAATTGAAACACCTCAGTTTACGCACATGCGTATCGCTATGGGACTTAGCTACAACGAGGCTGATCCGACTACTGCAGCAATTGAGTTTTATAATCACATGAGCAATTTGGAGTACGTCCCAGGTGGCTCAACGCGAGTTAATGCTGGCGGCTCCTTCCCGCAGCTCAGTAACTGTTTTTTGCTTAATGTCGATGATGATATGGAGTCAATTGCTAAGGCTGTTCGCGACACAATGTGGATTGCTAAAGGTACGGGCGGAATTGGCATTGGATTTACGAAGTTACGTGCAGCGGGTAGTCCAGTTAAAACCACCAACACTGAATCGACTGGACCGATTCCATTTATGAAGATGATTGATACGGCGCTTTTTGCGGTTTCTCGTAAGGGAAAAAAGGCTGGTGCGGCTGCAATTTACATGGAAAACTGGCATCTGAATTTCGATCAATTTGTTGACCTTCGCCAAAACTCTGGCGACCCATATCTAAGAACCAGATTTGCAAATACCGCGGTATTTATCTCTGACGAATTTATGAAGCGAGTAGAAAAAGACCAAGATTGGTATTTGTTTGATCCAGCGGAAACTCCAGATTTGACAGAATTATATGGCGAGGCGTTTTCGGCGCGATATAAAGAATATATCAAGATGGCGGAAGCTGGGAAGTTGCGAACATTTGATAAAGTTCCGGCTCGTCAGCAATTTAAGCGCATTTTGACCAGTTTGCAGGCGACATCACATCCGTGGCTGACTTGGAAAGACACGATTAACGTGCGAGCATTAAATAATAATACGGGCACAATTCATCTCAGTAACTTGTGTACGGAAATTACATTGCCGCAGGATAAAAATAACATTGCGACGTGTAATTTGGTGAGTATCAATTTGTCGGCATTTCTCAGTGAGGATAAGACTTGGGATTGGGATAGATTGAAAGAAGCGGCTCGTGCGGCAGTACGACAATTGGACAATTTGTGCGACATCACTCAAACGCCAATTCCAGAAGCGATGCATTCGAATCAGCAAACTCGAGCAATTGGCCTGGGGATTATGGGACTTTCTGACGTTTTGGAGAAGTTGGGTTATTGCTACGAATCAAAAGAAGCGTATGATTTGGTTGATCAATTGACGGAGTTCATTAGCTACCACGCCATTGATCAGTCGGCTGACTTGGCAAAAGAATTGGGCAGCTATCCAACATTCGCGGGCAGTGGTTGGAGCAAGGGAATTCTTCCAATTGATACGGTTGATAAGCTATCGAAAGATCGCGGCGTGAAGGTGAAAGTAGACCAAAAGACACGACTGGACTGGGATAGCTTACGAAAGAAGGTGAAGAAGGGAATGCGAAATGCTACTCTTATGGCAATTGCGCCGACGGCTAATATTGGGCATGTGGCAGGAACAACTCCTGGAATTGATCCGCAATTTGCGCAGATTTTCAGTCGCTCGACTTTGAATGGAAAGTTTTTGGAAGTGAACCATAATTTAGTTCGCGATTTGAAGAAGCTTGGTCTGTGGGACAATTTGAAGGATGAGATTTTTGCGGCGCAGGGCGATATTCAAGATATTGATGGCATTCCTCAGAATATCAAGGATGTTTATAAAACAAGCTTCCAGCTCAGTCCGTATGCGTTTATTGAGGTGGCGGCTAGGGCTCAGAAGTGGGTGGATCAGGCGATTTCTCGAAATATGTACCTGGAGACGCGAGATATTGATGAATATGTGAAGATTTATTCGGAAGCGTGGAAGCGTGGCTTGAAAACGACATATTATCTGCACGTTAAGCCGCGTCATCAGTCGGAGCAAACGACGGTTTCAGTTGATAAAATTGCAGAACAAAAAGTCCGCACAAATAGTAAAGTGCGCGGATTTGGATTTGCGAAAATTAATAAATAAGGAGGAAATTAAGATGGGAATTTTAGGTTCAGGATTACGCGATGGATTATCACTTCACCCAATTCGTTACCCTTGGGCGTATGATCTTTATAATCAAGCAGTGGCTAACACGTGGTTTCCAAACGAAGTTCAATTAGTACAAGATTTGGCGGATTTTGAAAAATTGTCTGACGACGAAAAGCACGCATTGAAAACGGTTATTAGCTATTTAAACCCAAACGAGTTATTGATTAATAAATCATTGGCGTTCGGTATTTATCCATATGTGAACGCGGCGGAAGCTCAACTATATTTGTCAAAACAGATGTGGGAAGAAGCCAACCACTTCATGACGTTTGAATACATTATTGAGACATTTCCGTTTGATCGTGAGGAAATTTATGCTGCGGGATTTGGCAAAAAGTCATTGGCGGATAAGGCTGACTTCCAGAATAAGCATTTGGACGTGATGCTTGATCCAAATTTGGATATTTATTCGCTGGAAGGTAAGAAAGATTTTGTTCGTTCATTGGTGGCATATAACATTGTGCTGGAGGGAATTTGGTTCTATTCAGGCTTTATGGTTGGCATGAGTTTTCGTCAGCGTAATTTGTTGCGTAATGTCGGCTCACTGCTGGACTGGATTACTCGCGATGAAAATCTTCACTTGACGTTTGGTATCAATTTGCTTTTGACGATTTTGGATGAAAATCCAGAGCTACAAACACAGGAATTTGCAGAAGAAATCCGTGGCTTGATTCTGCAGGCAGTGGAGCTTGAGAAGGCTTACAATAAGGATATGCTACCAAAGGGAATTTTGGGATTGAATGCTGATTACGTGAACCAATATGTTATGCATATGACCGACCGTCGCTTGCAGGAATTAGGTTTTGAGCCTGAATATAACGTGCCAAACCCAGCCAAATGGATGGCAGCCGCCAACGATACACTGGAATTGGTGAATTTCTTTGAAAGCACAAACACTAGTTACGAAGTTAATACCACGAAGTAATGGGAGTTGATGATATGAACGAATTAGCGAAGGAAATATTAGATACAGTCGAAGTTGGTGCGTTGGCGACGGTGAATGTTGATAGAACTCCTTTGGTGACGCCGCTGCACTTTGCGCGATTGGGTGATTCTATAATTTGGATATCAGAGCCGACTGCGCGTCATTCGGAAAATGCGTTTCGAAACGGTAAGGCGGAATTTGTGGTTTGGGATGATAAAAAGCGAGCAGTTTTCTTAAAAACTAACGTAACCGAACTTCCAGAATCTGAGAAAGAGGCGGCAATGGCGGCTTATAAAGAGAAGTTGGCTGATTTTATGCCACGTTGCCAAAATCCGCAAATATACGTTGCGCCAATTGGTGAACTTGATGAAAAAACTACAACGGGCAATTGGCTGCATTTTATTGCATAAGCACTATATCTAGCGTAAAATTAGTTAAGTAACTACTAAATATAGGGGAAAATGAAAATGAACGCAAATCAGATTATTACTGATGACATGACTTTGGAAGAAAAATTAAGCGCTATTGACGCAGCTCTTAAAGCGGCGCAAGAAGCGGCTGATGATCAAGCAAAGTCGAACGGCACTGTTGCGGCACCAGTTGATCCAGCGAGTTTGACTATTTGTGACGGTTGCGAATAATATGTCGTCACCGCGCAAATATATATTTGTTACGGGTGGTGTATTGTCTGGTGTAGGTAAGGGAATTACCGCTGCTAGCATTGGCGCTGTCCTTCAAGCTAAGGGCGTTTCTGTTTCGGTTCAAAAATGTGATCCATATTTGAACGTTGATGCTGGATTATTGAGCCCAAAAGAGCATGGCGAATGTTTTGTGACAAAAGACGGTGCTGAAACTGACTTAGATTTGGGTCATTATGAGCGTTTTTTGGATTTGGAATTAACGCAAAAAAATGCAACATTATCCGGCCGATTATTGCGTGATTTGATTGCGGACGAGAGAGCCGGTAAATTTGGCGGTCAAACAGTACAAATGGTCCCTCATTTAACTAATTCTATTAAGAAAGCCATTCATCTGGCTGCTGAGGGCGATGTTCATATCGTAGAGATCGGTGGCACGGTCGGCGATTATGAAGGGCTCAGTTTTATTGAGGCTATTCGAGGATTCGCCTTAGATGTTGGTCGCGAAAATTGTCTATTTGTTCATGTCGTATATGTACCATTCTTAGAGGCGTCGCATGAATATAAGACAAAACCCGCTCAAAACGCTTTGGCTGATTTGCGTGGTTTTGGAATTATGCCTGATGTTGTAGCAGTTCGTACAGAAGGTCACGATAAACCGCCGCGTAGTATTGGTGAGAAAATTTCTATTTCGTCTGGTATTCGCAGCGAAGGAATCGTAATGATGCCAAATGTCGATACTGTATATGAAGTTCCACTAACGGTGTACCGCGACTTAGGTAAGCTACTTGGCGAATTTACTAATAATTCAGTTGAGCCAGATTTACGACGTTGGCAACATTTAGCCAAACGAGATACGTCAGAGTATGCTAAGCGCGTTACAGTAGGTTTGGTTGCTAAATATATAGACAATTCCGACACATATTTATCTGTAACAGAGGCACTTAAGTCTGCGGCTTGGGCGAACAAAAGTGAGATATCTATAAAATGGATTAATGCTGAGACTGCAAATGAAGCAGATTTTGACGGTGTTGATGCTATTGTTGTTCCGGGGGGATTTGGATCTCGTGGCGTAGAAGGTAAGATTGCTGCTGCAAAGTATTGCTTAATGAAAGATAAACCATATTTGGGTATTTGTTTGGGAATGCAGGTGGCAGTTATTGCTGCGGCACGTTTGGGAGGTTTGACAAACGCTAATAGCGAAGAATTCGGCGCTGATTCTGATAACAACGTAGTGTATATTATGGATGGGCAGCAAGGTAAAGAGTCTACAGGAGGGACTATGCGTCTTGGAGATTATGTAGCCAACCTAAAGCCAGGTTCCGTTATTTTCAAGACATACGATGCAGCTGAAGTAGTTGAACGTCATCGTCATCGATATGAAGTGAATCAAAAGTTTATTCAAGAAATTGAACGAGGAGGCTTGATTGTCTCTGGAACTTCACCAGATGGTAAGTTAGTAGAATTTGTTGAGGCGCCAGACCATCGATATTTTGTCGCAACGCAAGCACATCCAGAATTTAAGTCACGACCGTTTCGTTCACATCCGTTATTCTTTGGTTTGATTAGATCTATATTGACAAAATAGGGCTTTATATTGTGTAATTAAGGGTATCATGAAAAAAATTGAGACTTTTTCAGGATCTGAGGCTATAAAAGAGATTAAACAGTGCGCTAAAAAGGGCGCATCTGAAGGTCTGTATGATCCGAGCCCAAGAAGACTGCGCGTTCCTCTTGAATTGGTTACTGATTTGCTTTTTGGTAATGTGGGGGATGTTGTCGTTGAGGGGGCTGATAATCTTTTTAAGGCAACTAAGAAAACCGAGGAAAACAAGGGTGTTATATTTGCTACGAGTCACCTAACGGACGTTGATGTTTCGACTGTTGCTAGCGTAGTTTCTGAGTTTAGACATATAGGCGTGACAGTAGCCTCCACTAATATGGGTCTTTGGCATCAGAGGATACCATATAAACTTGTTGGGATGGATAACTTTTTTCAGGTTCCGTATGTAAGAGATCCGTCTGTGGAAAAAGATGCTATTGATAATAAGTACGCGTTGCCGTTTAATGGTGACGATTACTTAGGTCTGCAAGAAAAAATAACAGATAGTGGACTTTCTGTTATTACTGCAGCACATAACCCGATGAGCAATATTGGGATAAAAAATGACGGTGAACTGCCAGAAAAGGCGGGTAAATTAGCTCCTCATCTAAGCCTGGCGACGGGTGCTACTATAATTCCTGTACTTATGCAGGTTGAGGGTCAGAAGAGAAATCCAAACCAACTTAATGACAATGCGATACATCCAAAACAGTATTTAGGTAAAAAAACTGTGCGACTGGTATTTGGTGAGATTATTAAGCCTAGTCCTGATGAAATTGAAGCTTATGCCAATGTTTCGCATGAAGCGTCTTACTCAAAGGCGGCTCGTGAAGAGCAGTGTCGCATATTGGAGGCGTTTGGTGGGAAGGCGATATTAGGGTATATGCGTGATAAATATGATCCGGTATTGGCTGCGTGATAAGGAGAGATAGTTAAAATGACTGCAGGAATAGATAAGTTTACCCCAACCCCAGAAGAACAAAAATTGTTCGATGAAGTCTTCCATCCAGGCATCGCTGAAGAGCCTGATGCTGGCGTAAAAGAAACTGAGCCACAGAGAGGAGGTTTTTCTCTGTCGGTTGCGCTTGGTTCTCTTAAGAAATGGGTGCGTGGTAGACGAGAAAAGCACAGCAAACCTTTTGGACTAACTAACAATTCGGCGGTAGAAAAACTTGCGGCAGCTGGAGAAGAGTTGGGCTTGCCAGAAACAGACGTTCGGCTTTCCTCTGGACTTAAGCTGTTGATGGGCTTAATGCATGGCAAAAAGGAAGTTGAAATAATTGGCGAAGATATCTTAATTGAAGCCGCCAAAAAGGCTAAAGAAGAAGGCAAGGGAAGTGTTATAGCGCCAACACATTTCAATGGAGAAGATGTTCCTACGGCTAGTTACTTAGCGTCTTTGTTGAACAAAATTAATATTGGTGTAGCGTCGACTAATAGAGATTGGATTAAGAAGGGCGTTGGCGGAATCAACCTAGAGGCTATACAGTATCTTGCGTTTGGCGCTAAAAACTTTTTTGGCGTACCATATGAATGGGTAGATAAAAAGAGTAAAAAACCAGTTCACTTTTCAACAGACCATTACGAAGAAGCGGTTAAGTTTGTTGAGGATGGTGGATCTTTGGTTTTGGCTGGATATTCAGCGGATGACTCAGTAGGTTCAAAGCCTCGCAGTGAAATGGGCTCTGCAGCGATTCATACGGCATTGAAATCTGGCGCAGACTTGATATTTGTTTACGTATCGTCAGAGGACAAGAAACTTACTATTAGGGTCATGAAAGATGAAGACGGTATGTTTGCGGCGTTTAGCAATTCATATAGGAAGGCGCTAAAGATGAAGGACTCTGACGTATCCGAGCGTTTATTATCGTCATGCAAAGAGTACTTAAAAGACAGCGAAATAGGTAGGGTTATAGCAGAAGAATATAAGCGCCGATCGGACAAAAATAAAGCCAAGTAAGTGGTCGCAAGGTTCTAGTTATTGACAAAATAAAAATAATGTGATATCATCTTACTGTATAAAAAATTAAAACAAAAAGGAATAAAATGGCTGAAGAAAAAGATATTCACGGACTTACCGAAGGCGTATTGAGTCGAGATGATATGTCGGCGTTGACATATGTATTGCAACACGTGAAAGGGTCTAGTCCAAGTTCGGCGACGAAATTAAGTCTGGAACTGGAAGAGCTTGACGAAACTGCGTAGGGATTTAGCTAGATAATAGTCCACCTCTGTTGTATACTAGACAGTATGGAACAGATTATTTCTCAAGTAGTGAAGCAACTTTTTGATCAGGATATATCGGTACAATTAACGCGTCCTGATCCGAAGTTTGGTGACTTTGCTACAAATGTGGCGTTGCAATTAGCTAAGCCGCTAGGGAAGAATCCGCGTGAAATTGCGGAGATGATTGCTGAGAATCTGCGTAAAGAAGAAGAGTTTAGCGAAGTAAGCGTGGCTGGTCCAGGTTTTATCAATGTAAAACTGAGCGATCACTCCGTTCTAAATTCTTTGAAAAAAGAGCCGACGACGAAGCGCGCTGGTCAGACGGTTGTAATTGAAACCAATTGCCCGAATCCATTTAAGGCTATGCACATCGGGCACGCTTTGAATGCGATTTTGGCGGACACGATGGCTAATTTGTTGGCGGTTGATGGCGCAATTGTGCATCGAGTGAGTTATCACGGTGATGTCGGAACACATGTCGGTAAAAGTATGTGGGCGATTTTACGTGAGATTGACGGCGATGTAAATAAATTGAACGAAATCCCAGCTGATAAGCGAAATGAATTTATGAGTCGCATGTACGTTGAAGGTGCGCGTGCGGCGAAAGAATCTCCAGAGGCGAAGGCAGAAATTGATGAACTAGCTAAGCAATCATTCGTCCTGGATGACCCGCTATATAAACAAGTTTACGAAATCTGTAAAAGTTGGAGTTTTGACGAAATTGACTCTAATGTTGGGCGACTTGGAAACGTGCCAATTGAGCGACGTTACGTTGAGAGCGAAACTGAAGAATTAGGCAAATCTCTGATTAAAGAAAAAACTCCAGAGGTGTTCACCAAATCTGACGGCGCATACGTCTTTAAGGGCAGCAAATACGGCGCGTTTGATAACGTGTTTATTGGATCTCATGGCAATGGTCTTTATGGGGCGCATGATATGGGATTGATTCAGTTGAAATATAAGGATTATCCGAATTTGGACTTGTCGATTACGGTAAATGGCGAGGAGCAAGCAGCATACTTCCGCGGCGTGATCGCGGCTAGCGAATTGTCGATTCCGGCCTTGAAGGGAAAATTGTTCAATTACGCAACTGGCTTGGTTAAATTGACAACTGGAAAAATGAGTTCTCGAACGGGTGAGGTTGTTACAATTGGCTGGCTGTTTGACGAGTTTAAGAAGGCAATTGAAAATGCTGGCGGCGAGCCAACTGACGACGTGATTGCTGGTGCACTCCGTTATCAATTCTTGAAAGTAAAGATCGGCGGTGACGTCATATTTGATATTAACGACGCGGTAAGTTTGACGGGAAATACGGGAAGTTACTTGCAATATGCTCACGCCCGAGCGCGAGGTATTTTAGCTAAATCCGACAAGGAAATTACCTTTCCGACAGAGTTGTTTGACGAGGATAAGATGCTGGTTAGAAAATTGAGTGAGTACGTGGACGTGGTTGATCGCGCTAAGGAGAGTTTGGAGCCTCATCATATCTGTACGTATTTGTTTGAATTGGCACAGGAATTTAATCGATATTACGAGAAAAATCAGGTTATTGGTAGCGACAAAGAGGCACATCGTGTAGGAATCGTGGTAATTTACGCTGATATTCTTAAGGCTGGACTGGCTATTTTGGGAATTGTGGCACCAAATAAGATATAATATCCAATAATAAATAATAAAAGGAGAATTTATTATGACAAAACCTAGTGTTGATAAATCGGCTAAAAAATTGACCCCTAAGAGCATTAAAGCTGCTAAAAAAGTTGCCGCCATCAAAGAAAAGAAAATTGTAAGTGCAGCTATAAAAGATACTCATATGGGTGGGTTTGTAAACTTTATTCGCGAGCAAGGTGTTGTTGGTTTGGCTGTAGGTTTGGCAATTGGTACTGCAGCTGGCGATACGGTTAAAAAGTTGGTGACGGCATTTATTGACCCGTTAGTGCAGTTGATCGTTGGCTCTCAACAAGGATTGCAATCAGCTTCATTCACAGTTGAAATTGCTGGACGCAGGGGTGAGTTTTTATACGGCGCGTTCGTTAGCTCGTTAATTACGTTGATAGCTGTTGCGTTTGTTGTATATGCAATCGTTCACTTCTTGAAACTCGATAAATTAGACAAGAAAAAGGACTAATCGCTTAACTAATAAGCGTGCCTACTGATTCTCCGCGGGTTGCGCGGAGAATATTTCCGTCTGTAAGCAAATCACAAATTACAACTGGAATATGTTCGTCCATAGCTAGTCCAATTGCTGCCTTATCCATAACGGCAATGTTAGGATTTGTCAGGGCTTCTTGGTAAGATAAATGATCAATTTTTACGGCGTCAGGGAATTTCATAGGATCTTTATCATAAACTCCGTCGACTTTCGTTGTTTTAACTACGGCGTCACACTGCATTTCTAGTGCTAGATTTAACGCTGCAGTATCAGTAGTCAGAAATGGTCTACCAGTGCCGCACGCCACGATTACGATGCGGTTTTTCTTAATATGGCTAATGGCGCGTCGGAAAGTATAGTGATCAATAAATTGATTCACTTCGACTGTGGACAGTGCGCGAGTTGGCAGTCCTGCGTCGTTCAATACATCAGCCAAAGCAATGGCATTCATAAGTGTAGAAAGCATCCCGATGTTATGAGCAGAAACAGGTTGGATTCCGTGACCGATGATTTGATTGCCACGAACATAATTGCCACCACCAACCATAATTACAATTTCAGCCCCGTCGTCCAGCGCTGGTCGAATTTGTTCAGCAATCCAGCGAGCGCGTTTTGGGTCAAAGCCGCTGGCGAATTCGCCTTGAAGTTGTTCACCTGATAATTTGAGTAGGATGCGTTTTGTCATGATTTTAGTTTAGCACGCCTTATGGAAGTGGTAAAATAGAGATATGAAAGCAAGTTTTAAGCCGAAAAAGATTTTATGGGTGGATTTGGAGATGACTGGATTAGATCCAGTGCGTGATGAGATTTTGGAAGTGGCGGCAATTGCGACGGATTGGAATTTTAAGGAAATTGCGACGTACGAAGGAATTGTGCGTCACGATTCGGAAAAGCTGGCTAAGTTGTTGGACCGAAATGCTGGTTTTTGGAATGAGCATCCGGAAGCGCGACGCGGGCTGGAGGAGCAGAATGAATCGGGCAAACCTTTGGCGGAAATAGAACGCGAATTGTTGGCGTTTTGTGATGAGCATTTTGCAGGCGAGACGAAGATTTTGTTAGCGGGCAATTCAATCCATCAGGATCGTCGATTCATTGACCAATGGTGGCCAACGTTGTCAAAAAGACTACATTATCGTGTGTTGGACGTGAGTGCATGGAAGGTGGTGTTTGAAGGTAAATACGGTAAGAAATTCGCCAAGCCAGAAGATCATCGAGCACTGGAAGATATCCGCGGCAGCATTATGGAACTTGAATATTATTTGAAAAAGGTAAAGGTATGATACATAAACAATTTGAAGAGTTTATCCTGAGTTTGCCGGGCGTATGGCTAGACTATCCATTTGGCGAGGATGTTGCGGTATATAAATTTGGTAGAGATAATGACGGCGCGGGGAAAATGGTGGCGTTGGTGAGGGAAGGTTCAAAGCCGCTCAGAGTAAGCCTAAAATGCGATCCGTTGTTGGCGCAGAATTTACGAGAAAAATACGAAACGGTTTTACCAGGCTATCACTTAAACAAGAAACATTGGAATACAATTATTTGTTCAGGTCAATTGACTGATGAAGAGGTTTTTGACTTGGCGAGGCTGAGCTATCGATTAGTCTCGGAAGCTTAATCTGCTTTAATGATTTGATTGATTTGCTTCTGGATATTCTCTAAATCGCCAGCAGTTTTTACTAGCCATTCGCGCATCTTTTTTGACTTGGTGGATTTGTACACCTTTTTCATCATGTTGATTGTATCTGTTATTTGCACATTCATCTCATGGGCATAGGTAATATCCAATTGCGTGTTCAGAAGAGCTTCGTCCAATTTTTTCTCTAATTTTTCCGACGGATCTAAGGCGAGGATGTCCTTTTGTTTTTCCTTATAATTGATGCCAGTTGCTTGAAGCGCTTCGCCCATTGAGGCATCCGCAGTAGTCAGCACTGCAACCAGAGAGCTATTGGTGGTTTGTAAACTGGTTGAGCGGAACTTATTATTGTATTTTTTGGAAATAGTGAGTAGTTTATTAACGCGCGCCGCAACTTGTGACGGGTTGGCGTTTGGCATGGAATCTTGTGAAAAAACAAATACCGCAATCAGGGTTATCAGTCCGATAAAACTCAAAATAGCGATAATTATTTTGGTTTTTTTATCAAAACCTTCCGCTGGCGGAGGTGTGGCAATTTGATTCAGATAATCGATACCTTGAGGTTGGTTATTCAAATTGTCAGGATACATATTCCTATTTAACCACAAACAATAACAGAGGTAAAGAGTGATATAATAAAAATATGAATGATGCCAAAGAAGAAGTGCGGGCGCGACTGAACATCGAGGATGTGATTGGTGAGTATGTTCAGCTGAAGCGAGCGGGGCGCAATTTGAAGGGTTTAAGTCCGTTTACCGACGAGCGAACCCCAAGCTTTATGGTTAGTCCAGAAAAGCAGATTTGGCACGATTTTTCTTCTGGAAAAGGTGGCGATATTTTTACGTTTGTGATGATGGTGGAAGGAATGGATTTTCGTCAATCACTGGAGCATTTGGCTCGGAAGGCAGGCGTTGATCTGACTTTGTTTTCTAATGGCGACGGACGAACAGCCAAGCGTCGCGCTAGAGCCAGAGAAGCGCTGAAGCTGGCCGCCAATTTTTATCAGCAGAATTTGGTGAAAAATTCATTAGCTCTGGATTATGTGGTAAAAAAACGGCGATTAAATCGTCAGACGATTGGTGATTTTTTGATTGGCTATGCGCCGGAGAATGGCGACACGTTGACGAAAGCATTGGAAAAAAGAGGATTTTCTAGGCAGGAATTGGCGGACGCTGGCTTGTCGAATCGGTTTGGTGGCGATTTGTTTCGCGGGCGAATGATGGTGGCGTTGAGTGACGGCAACGGCGAAGTTGTGGGATTTACGGGCAGAATTATTCGTGACGATCCGCGCGCGCCAAAGTACTTGAACACGCCGCAAACGCTGTTATTTGATAAATCGCGACATATTTTTGGTTTGCATCAAGCCAAGGAAGCGATTCGAAAAAGCGATGTGGCGGTGATTGTTGAGGGCAATTTGGATGTAATTAGCAGTCATCAAGCGGGCGTCAAAAACGTGGTTGCGACCTCTGGTACGGCGATGACGACGCAACATCTGAAGTCGCTTAGTCGATTGGCAGGGCGGATTCGCTTGGCGTTTGATGGCGATCGAGCGGGAGTTAACGCAACGGAGCGCGCTATCAATTTGGCGCAGGAAGTCGGCGTGGAGTTGGAAGTGGTTAGCCTGCCTGATGACGTCAAAGATCCAGACGAATTGATCCAAAAAGATCCAGCGCTTTGGCAAGCGGCGATTGACCAATCTCAGCCAGCGGTGGATTGGGTGATTGCTAGATACGCGGAAATGGAGAATTTGAAGTCGGCGGAAGGCAAACGAAGATTTTCGACCATTGCGCTGAGAATTGTCCGAGGCTTGAAAGATCCGGTGGAACAAGAGCATTATTTGTCGGTGATTTCTGAAAAAACTGGCGCGTCAATTACCGCGCTGAAGGCAAAATTGTCGAATGAAAAAGTCGCTGAACATCAATTGAAAAAGGCGAAAATTGAAAAAGAAAAACCGACTCCGGTTCAGGATGAAACTGAGGATATGCTGGCGGGGTTGGCGGCGAGTGAAAAATCCGTGCGGCGTTGGTTGGCGGCGGTTTCTGGTGAAATGTTGGATGATGACAATGCGCGGCAGCTGATTGGCTATTTGCGGAAGAATCCAGACGCGGATTTGGGTGAAGTTCCTCTGGACTTGCAAAAAATCGAACAGTATGTGAAAATAGTACAGTTGAAAAGTGAAAGTCGTTACGCCAATTGGGAGCAAAAAAGCTTAGACGAAGAAATGGCTCGGCTAGTCAGACAGATAACAATCAAACATCGCGAAAACAAAAAGAATCAACTATTAACGCAGCTTAGAGAGGCCGAGGCGTCGGGTGATGAGGTTTTGTCTCAGAATTTACGCCAGAGCTTAAATAATCTGATTAAGGAGAAAATGTGAGCGACGATATCACGACGAAGTCAGTAAACTTAAATGAAGATGATGATTTTGATCCAACACTTATAGACGAAGAAGAATCGGAAGATTTGGATTCGTTGACAACTGGGCAATATTTGGATGATGTGTCGGACGACTCCGTTCGTTTGTATCTGAGGGAAATTGGTAAAATTCCACTACTTAGTGCTGAAGAAGAAATGGACTTGGCGCGCCGAATTGTCGAAGGCGATAAGAAGGCTAAGGATAAGATGGCTGAGGCGAATATGCGCTTGGTAGTGTCAATTGCTAAGCGATATTCGGGTCGTGGTTTGGACTTTTTGGATTTGATTCAAGAGGGAAATACTGGACTTTTGCGTGCGGTTGAGAAGTTTGATCCAGATAAGGGATTTAAGTTCTCGACTTATGCGACTTGGTGGATTCGCCAGGCAATTACGCGTGCGATTGCTGACCAAGCGCGAACGATTCGTATTCCAGTTCACATGGTGGAAACGATCAATAAATTGCTACGTACTCAGCGACGAATGACTCAGGAATTGAACCGTGAGCCGACAATTGAAGAATTGTCTAAAGAGCTGGATATGGAACCAGAGAAAATTGAATATGTCATTAAGATTAAGCAAGACATTTCTTCTTTGGATGCTGGTGTTGGTCGTGACGGTGAAGATGATGATTCAGTTTTGCAAGATTTTATCGTTGACGAAGATACGGTTTCACCAGAAGATTCCGCTTCAAATCAATTATTAAAAGAGCAAGTTCAGGAAATTCTATCAAGTTTGAGCGATCGCGAACAGAAAATTGTTCGAATGCGTTTTGGTTTGGATAATGGAAAAAATCACACTTTGGAAGAAGTTGGTCAGGAATTTGCGGTTACGCGTGAGCGAATTCGTCAGATTGAAGCTAAGGCACTAGCAAAACTTCGCAAGCACAAAGATGCGAAAAAACTTTACGAATATCTGGACTAATTAACACTGTTCGGGCGATTTACAAAAATGGGCGTCGTGAGTTGCGGCGTCTATTTTTTGATGTAATTGCTCGAGGCTGCCGTCGTTAATGACGAAATAATCAGCAATAGCAATTGGTCCACCTTTTTCCAAATTCTCGATTTCTGACCAGTCGCGCTGATCAACTTCGTGCGGTTGCATTGGGCGTTCTATGCGTTTAGCCATTCGTTGATAACGGAGGTATTTCGGTGTGACAATAGCAATAACGACAACTTGTCCAGGAAATTCGTGCTTAAGGAGTTTATATTCACTCCAAGTGTATAATCCATCCAAAACGATTTTATTTTGCCCAGCGTTTATTAAATCGTGGATGTTTTTTATGACTCGTTTGATTACGAAATCTTTGCCTTCACGGCGACGAATTTCTTCGCGAAATTGCTGTTGATTGTCCCAAGTTTTTTCAATCCCAGCCTCGTCCATGGCTTTATAAATAACGCCACCGAAGTAAATTTTTGGAAATCCTTTTTCTGTCAAATATTCGACAGCTGAGCTTTTGCCGCTGCCCGCCAATCCAACCAGGGCGATAATTTTTGCGTATGGTTGTGTCATGTACTAATTTTAACAATTTGTTGACATTCTTCCAAATAGAGAGTATGTTTGTGATAAGTATTATGGAAACGCTTCATGGACGTGCTGAAGAGTTACCTCAGGATCCACTTTCTGATTTTAGTATCTGGCGCCGTTTAATAGAATATCGTAAAAAAGTTCAATGGGATAATATATTAGAGCAAGTTGAAGAGCTGGAATCAAAATTTGATCGTAGTAAGGCATGGAAAAAATTTGTTAAAGAACCGGTTATTGATCAGTTTGGTCAGGTATGGATGATTTGGGAGAATCCTGCCGCTTCGTCATCTAATCCGAAAGATCGATATCAGATATATAAGATGCCAGACGGTAAAGATGAGTTTGATTATGTTTTTATAGATGATCTTTCTATAGTTGATTTTGTGCCTACTTCTATTTCTATATTACGGGGATCGATTTATCAATTTTCTGTCGGATTTGATAATTTTGGTGATGTAGAAATCTTGCATATAATAACGAGCGATAAGACAGATATAAATAAGACAAGTGAATACTGTTTCCTCTTCAATTACGAAAGGGAAAAGTGGGAGATTCATAGGCGTAGGATGAACCACGATAATGACTCCTACAGTTCTATGGAAGAACTTAGAAAAATCTATGAGAGATACGAGAAATGGCTGAAAAAACAGGGCAATGATTCTTTCAATGCTGAAAAAATATTTAGGGAGAATTATGATAAGTATTGGGGAATACAACAAAAACTTGCCGAAGCGTCAATAATCAACTCTCTAACTCAACTCTCTAACGACAGTCGCTTAAATGCTACAATAGAAGTATGAAGCGTCTAGTGGTTATTGATGGAAAGTCGGTGTTTTACCGAGGTTATTATGCTATGCCGGGATTGTCGATGGCTGACGGAACTCCGACTGGTGGTGTGTATGGATTTGTAAGTTTGGCAATTGAGCTGATTAAGAAATTAGAGCCGGATTATGTGGCGGTAGCTTGGGATAAACGAGGCACGAATATTCGCAAGCGGCGGGAATTATATCCAGAATATAAAGCTGGTCGCAAGCCAGCGCCAGATGACTTTTACCAGCAAATTCCGATTTTACACGAGCTGCTTGATGCATTTGGCTGGCCGCTTTATGAAATTGATGATTACGAGGCGGACGATATTATGGGCGCGTTTGCCAGGCAAGCGGAATTTCGCGGAATTGAAACGTGCTTGATAACGTCGGATTTGGACGCATTGCAATTGATATCACCAATGACCAAAGTTTACGCCATGAAAAATGGCTTAAGGAACATCGAAGAATTCACGTCGGAACATTTTGAAGAAAAATATGGAATTCGGACGGAACAATTCTTAGATTTGAAAGCGCTGAAGGGCGATTCAAGTGATAATTTGCCAGGAGTGCCGGGAATTGGCGAAAAAACGGCGGTGAAATTATTGCAAGAATATGAAACATTAGACGGAGTTTACAAGCATCTGGACGAGCAAAAAGGCGCTTTGCGAACGAAGTTGGAAAATGGTCGTGAGTCGGCATATTTGACCAAGCAAGTGGCGGAAATTTGGACGGACGCGCCGATTGAACTGGACTGGGATGTGGCGGATGTTAATGATTGCGATTTTGCGCGAGTAACGGAAATTCTGCAGAAGTTGGAGTTTAATTCACTGATTGGACGATTACCGCGAACGATGCAAGCGGCGGAAAATGAGAAAAAAGAAGAACCGAAGTTGGATATTCCACGAACTGAAAAATTGCCCGACATGCCGATGTTTGAGGCGGAAAATATAATATATATCGATTCGTCGGAGCCTGACGTGATTTACATAAGCTCGAATCCTGAGTCAGCGTGGACGGCGAAAATTGATGAAATTAGTCAATCTGTGTGGCAATTACTGGCGCAGGGAACTGTGGTCGCGGCGGACGTTAAGCAGTTGTATCATGCGCTGGATAATCATGGCGTGGCGGTGCGTTTTCACGAAGTTTGGGATGTTGGGCAGGCGGCGTTTTTGATTGATCCACTGAAGCGTGATCGTAGTTTGAATGCACTTTCTGGTGATTTTTCTGACGACAATTCCGCGCCTTATCAATTGGCTCGCTTGCATAAAATTTATCGTGAACAAAAAGTTTACATGTCGAACAATTCACAAATTGCACGCGTGGCTTACGAGTTTGATTTTCCGGTAATTTGGGCGCTATTCCAGATGGAAAAACGCGGTATGAAGTTGGACGATACGCTATTAAAACAGATGGGTGATGAGCTGGCGGCGGAAGTTGGTGAGCTTGAACAACAAATGTATTCCATGGCAGGATACGAGTTTAACGCGTCTAGTCCAGCGCAACTTTCTGAGGTTTTGTTTACCAAATTGCAATTACCGACTGCGGGCATAAAAAAGGGAAAAACTGGATATTCAACAGGTCAAAAAGAGTTGGACAAATTACGTGGACAGCATCCAATTATTGAGTTGATTGAGCGGTATCGAGAATTGACCAAATTGATCAGCACGTACATTGAGGCGTTACCAAAATTGATGGCGGCTGATGGGCGAATTCACACTACATTCAATCAGGACGTAACCAGCACGGGGCGACTGAGTAGTACAAATCCGAATTTGCAGAATATTCCGGTGCGGACTGAACTGGGTAGGAAAATTCGTCAGGCGTTTGTTCCGAGTGATGGCAAAGTTTTTGTCGGCGCGGATTATTCGCAATTTGAATTGAGGTTGGCGGCTGTGTTGGCGGGCGACGAGAAATTGATTGAAGACTTTAATAGCGATGTTGATATTCACGCAAAAACGGCGGCGGAAACATACGGAATATCGATTGACGAAGTAAGCAAATCTCAGCGTCGAGCAGCGAAAGTGATCAATTTTGGTGTACTTTACGGAATGAGTCCGCACGGTTTGGCGGCGGCTACGGAAATGTCATTTACAGAGGCGAAAAAGTTTATTGATCATTATTTTGAGGTGCGAAAGCCGATTCGTCAGTATTTGGACAAAATTTTAACTCAAGCGCGAGAACAGGGTTTTGTTGAAACGTATTTTGGCAGGCGACGACCAACGCCTGATGTGAAATCGAGCAATTTTATGGTGCGATCTTCGGCGGAAAGGGCTGCGATGAATATGCCAATTCAAGGCACGGAAGCGGATTTGATGAAATTGGCAATGATTCGATTGGAGGATAAATTGTCGGGCTTGGCTGACGCGATCTTACAGGTTCATGATTCGATTTTGGTGGAATGCAAACCTGAAGACGTCCAGAAAGTCAGCGAGATTATGAAAGCGGAAATGGAAGGCGTTTGTCCAGAATTGCCGATTAAATTGAAAGTAGATGTTGGTACGGGCGTAAATTGGGGTGAAGTGTAGAAAATATGGTATAATTACGCCATGAAATACACTCAACGACGAAATTCATTTTCTCGATTTGTACCAATTTTGCTGGTTATTGTTATCACGGTTGTGGCGGTAGCAGCGGTTATTGCGATTGGTCGAGCATTATTTGGCAAAAACGATTCAGGTCAAACAACGGATCAAAATGTTAACGTAGGGCAAGTTGCTTTGTTGTCGACGGACGTGGGAAGTGCGGTTCGATTGACGGTACGCGGGCCAATTGTAGCGAACGAGAATTTTCGTTCATACAGCATCACTATTTCGCCGGAATCTCGCGAAATGACGACGTACGAGGGATATTTGGATAAGCCGATTGCAGAGAAAAAATTGGACAATAACACCAGGGCTTATACGGAGCTGGTTTATGCGCTTGATAAGCGAAAAATGATGGAAGGCACGCCGCTAACTGAGCAGCAAAATGATTTGCGGGGAATTTGTGCTAGCGGTAAAATTTACAAATTCGAAACTTTGAAGGACAATTCCGTTGTGAAGAGCTTGTGGACGTCGGATTGTAGCGGCTCTAAGGGCTCGGCACAAGCTAACGTAAACGAGATTTTGGATATGTTTTTGAAGCAAATTCCTGACGGCAAGAAAATGGCGGCTGGAATTGGTCTAAGTCAAGAAGAAGCTTTGTTTAAGCTGTAGGACTTGCCGAATGCCAGAACTACCCGAAGTTGAGACAGTTCGTCGCGGTTTGGCGGATTTGCTGCCAGGTCAGGCTGTTGTGCGAGCGATGGTATTTGATTCGCCAAAGAGTTTTCCGAATTCACCCACAGACGTTCAGCAATTTTTATATGGTGCGCATGTAACGGCGGTGCGACGTCGCGCAAAAGTGCTGATGATTGATCTTGATACGCGTTATTCGCTGGTGATACATCTTAAGATGACTGGGCAATTGATTTTTCGTGGGGCTAATAGTTTTGCTGGTGGTCATCCGAATGACAGCTTGATTGGTGAATTGCCGGATAAGTCGACGCGTGTGCAAATTGATTTTACGGATGGTTCGCGTCTGTTTTTCAATGATCAGCGTAAGTTTGGTTGGATGAAATTGATGCCGACTGATGAGATAGAAAATTTGCCATTTATGCAGAAAGTTGGTCCGGAACCGCTCGATAAAAAAACTGAGGCGGGTGACTTTATTAAGCGAATTCGTCGTCGGCAAAATTCGATGATAAAGCCGGCGTTTCTTGATCAGTCGGTAATTGCAGGGGTTGGCAATATTTATGCTGATGAATCTCTGTGGGCTGCGAAAATTCACCCTCAGACGCGCGTTAGAAATGTTAGTGATGACCAATTGGAAGATTTGTTTAACGAACTGCGCCAGATTTTGCAATTGAGCATTGACCAGGGCGGCTCGACGGATAAAAATTATGTTGACGCTGAAGGTAGAAAGGGCAATTATCTGTCGTTTGCGCATGTATTTCGTCGAGAAGGTCAGCCGTGCCATCGACATCCTGACCAAGAGATTGTAAAGATGAAAGTTTCTGGACGCGGTACGCACATTTGTCCAGTTTGCCAAGTGGAGGCGAAGTGATTTACCTTTTTTACGGCGAAAATGAATTCGATAAACGGCAAGCAATTGCTAAGCTGATTGGCAACGAAAAAGTGGCGCGACACGATGGCGAAGATTTGACGCTGGCTGGGATGCAGGAAATAGCAATTGGACAGACGCTGTTTATGAGCTCGTCGGTATATTTGATTTCAAGATTGAGCGAAAATTCTGAGGTCTGGTCGCAAATTCCAGACATAAAGTTTGATGATGACAGGACGATTATTTTGGTGGAAGATAAAATTGATAAGCGAACGAAAACGTATAAGTGGCTGCAGAAAAATGCCAAAGTTCAGGAATTTTCACCGCTTAGTGATCGTCAAAAACCGCAGCTTTTAAAGTGGTGCGTGGCGGAGGCGAAGATTCGCGAGTGTGAATTAACGAATCGTCAAGCAGAGATAATTGTTGATCGCTTGGGATTTGATCAGTTGCGACTGAGTAATTTTTTAGATCAATTGTCGCTGGCGGAAAAAGTGACGGATGATTTAATTGACAACTTTATACCTTTGGCGAGGACGGAGAATGTGTTTGATTTGTTCGTTTCGGCGCTGGCGGGTGATTATGATAAGGTTCACGATATAATTAGCTATTTGGAGTCGGAAAGTGGCGTTGATGGAGCTTACCAGACAATGGGGTTGCTTGCTTCGCAGGCTACTAACTTGACGGCGTTGGTTTTAGCTGACGGCGACAGTAAGTTGGTGGCTTCGGATTTTTCGGCTAACCCGTATGTTTTACGAAAATTGGCGTCTTCAGCAAAAGGTGTCGATAAGGAAAAACTGAAGAGGATAAATGATGCGCTACTTCGGGCGGACTTGCAAATGAAAACAACTTCTGTAAATCCGTGGCTGCTTGTGGAGGCGGCACTGGTTGGAATTGGAAAATAAAAATACCCCAGTTAATTCCGGGGTATTTTCTAGTAATCTTTACAGATTATTTTTCAGCTTTCTTAGTAGCTGGCTTCTTTGCTGGAGCTTTTTTAGCGGCAGTTTTCTTAGCTGCTGGCTTTGCAGCTGGCTTTTTAGTAGCTTCTAATGTAACACCTGCTTTTTTAGCAATTTTGCTCAATGCGCTCTTTCGGCGAGCAGCGGTGTTTTTCTTAATCAAGCCTTTTTTAACAGCGGTGTCGATTTCGCTTTGTGCTG
>CAUTVA010000007.1:0-24115 GCA_963541875.1 uncultured Candidatus Saccharibacteria bacterium | reverse complement strand
TGGCGCCGGTAAATGAGGAGATTCAGAAGAAGCTGAATGATTGGGCTGACAATGGCTTGCGCGTGTTGATGCTGGCTGAATTTTCGGACGATAAAACCAAATTGAAAGACTTGAAAAATGGCTCTGGAGTGGCAATTGGCGCGGTTGTTCTGCGCAATTCCCTGCGTCATGGCGTTGTTGAAACGGTGGATTTTTTGCAGAGCCAAGGTGTAACTATTCGCGTAATCTCTGGCGATAACCCGCGCACAGTGCAATACATCGCTAAGGAAGCTGGAATTAAACATCCAGAAAAGGCGATTTTAGGCGAAGATTTGGCGGCACTTAGCGAAGATGAATTTAACAATGCGGCCGACACTTACACGATTTTTGCCAGAGTTCTGCCAGATCAAAAAGAGCGTTTAATAAACAGATTCCAGCAATCTGGTAAGTTCACCGGTATGGTTGGCGATGGTGTAAATGACGCTTTGGCGCTGAAAAAGGCTGACCTCGGTGTGGCGATGTACGCTGGTGCGCCGGCTTCTCGTCGAGTTTCTGACATTATATTGCTCAACAATTCGTTCACTTCTCTGCCGATGGGAATGAAATTGGGCAATCAAATTATGCAAGCAATCGAAGTCATCGCTGTTCTATTTTTCCATAAAATTATTTACGGCGTAACGCTTCTCCTTGTGACGATTCTCATCAATATGAATTATCCGTATTCGCCGCGCCACATTACGTTTATGAATATCTTTCTGGTGACTATGCCAACTCTTATGTGGACGCTGTTTCCGCCAGTGCCGAAGCATCGAATAAATCCGAAGAGATTCTGGCACGATACTTTGCTGGCTGTTACGCCGATTGCTTTAATTACTGGCGTGGCTGTCGCGTTCACCTATTGGATTACCTCTGTTATGTTCCCTGGTCACGCTGCAGAAGTCGCAACGATGACGGTGCTTACCGCGACTTTATTTGGCGTATATTTGGTGTTCTTGGTGGGAATTATGCTGGACGTAACCATCGATAAATCCGCCAAACATGCTCGTCTGCTTTATCTTCTGTCGGTGATTATTGTGGCGGCTGGAAGCTTTGGCTTTGGGTTCCTGCGCGACTTCTTCGACTTCACTGTGCCGAATTTGTTCATAATGTGGCCAGCAGCTGGCGCAATTGTCATAGCGATGTTAGTCCAGCTATTCATTGCTCGCTGGGCTGGTCGACGAATTGTTCGGTAGGAATTTGTCTATTTATTCAGTAATTTGCCAAAAACGATATATCCTATAGTCCAGAAAACGCAACCGCATAGAAAAAATATTCCGAATACTTTCAAATAGTCTGCGAACGAGTTTAACTCGTACCAGCCGCTTATTAATAAACAAGGGAAAATTGTTAATATCATGACGATAAAATGTATGGCGGATTGTTTGAGTAATGACCATTTTTCAATGTCGTATATTACAGATGCGGCTGCGACTATGGATATTATGATGCCAGATAAGAATGTCCCCTTAATCTGTGACGGGTCAATTTTTTGATATGTCATTATGAGAGCTAATGCTGACATTATAACAAAAGGAATAATTCCTCTAAACGTAGCTTGCTTTAATATTCTAGTCTTCATGGCTATAGATTACGCTTTCTTATCCAAGACCACAAGGTGCTCAATATGCGGCGTCCTCGGGAAGAAATTGTAGCCTTGATGATGCACGATTTCGTATTTTTCCTGAAGCAGGCTGACGTCTCGCGCTTGCGTGACAGGATTGCAACTCAGATAAATAATCCGAGGCGGCTCTGTTTCCAGCAGTCGATTAGTAACATCCGCGTGAAGTCCAGCGCGCGGCGGATCAACGATGACAATTTGCTTGCCCGTTATATATTCCAGAGATTTTTCGCTCGGCGCCAAAATCGCCTTGGCATTCGGTCGATTCAGCTTGGCAATATTCCTCTGCATTTCCGCGACGGCATGCTCGTTAATTTCCACCAGCGTCACGTCATCTCCGCCAATTGTCAAGCCGATTGTCCCGACTCCAGAATAAAGATCGAGCGTCGGCATTTTTTCATTGCAATTAATCCACGCTTTCATATCGCTCAGGGCTTTTTCGTAAACGGGAATGTTGACTTGGAAAAATCCTTCGCAAGCGTAGTTGAACGCGACTCCTAAAATCGTGTCGCTCAGTGTCGTGTCGCCGAATTTGTTCAAGCGTTCGGTGATTCTGCTGGCTGGGCTTTTGGGGTCGGAATAGATTATTTCGCCGCCCGCGGCTGATAGCAATTTGGCTTCATCGTCGGAAATCAGGTTTTTCATCTTATCTTTTACGTACAATTGCCAGACGGCGTTTCCTTGTTGGTCTGAGCGAATCAATAGTGTTTTTAATTGGCGCGCGACGATTGGCTTTTCTCGTAAAAGGTCACGGATTTCAATTGCCAATTTATTTATGCTCGGATGCGCCAAGCTGGTTCCGTCGACGACAACTTTTCCTTTGTCGCCACGCTTGAAAAATGCCAAGTCCAGAGTTTCCTTTTCGTCGTCGTCCGTTTTGTCGCCGAACCAACTGAACTCGACTTTATTGCGATAATTAAATTCTACGCCGTCAGAAAATACCTTGATTTTTTCAGGCAATGTGATGTTGTGAAGCAAAAAAGCTTCTTCGATTAGCGACGCTTTGTACGATTGCTCGCTGGACATCGGCATTATTTGCCAAGGGCTGGTGCTTAAATAGCTATTTTCGTCCTTCGGTGCAATTCGTTCTGGGCTTTTCTCGATAATTTCCGTCACTATTCCTTCGACGAAATGTGATTTTTTCTTTGTCGCGCGAATTGTTACTAATTCTTTTGGCAGCCCTCCCCAGACGAACGCTTTGCGACCGTCGTCAAGTGTTCCGATGGCTTGCCCGCCGCCAACGATTTTTTCCAATCTTAAAGTTTCAAAAATTTGTTTTCTCATTAGGTTATATTATATCAGGATGTGTGGATTTTTTCTGGCTGGCGTGCTATAATCGTCATTGTCCTGGCAATAGTGGGACGTCGCCAAGCGGTAAGGCACTGGGTTTTGGTCCCAGCATTCGCAGGTTCGAATCCTGCCGTCCCAGCCAAAATTTGGACAGGTATAAATTATCGCTCTTTTGAGCGATTTTTTGTTTTTAAGCAATCAAGCCATTTTTATCTAGTAAATTCATAAAATCGTCAATGAACAGATCGGTTCTCTCAATTATCACTGTGGTAGTGTCGCCGGTTTTGCGGGATATGGTTAGCGGTGGTGGAAGCAACTGCGGCAGGTAGCCTTCATGTCGCGGATAGTGCGATTACAAAAAGCGTAGTTTAAAACTATGTCTTGTCCCTGTTGTTACGCATATCGCGACGGGGACTATTCAATTTATAGGATAAAATCCTTGTAACTTGCCAAAGTCACCTGTGCGATAGTCTGACTAGTTTGATGTAGGTATTGCTTCACAAAGTAATACCCAAGTTTATACCCCGTCCAGCGCGGCAAAATATCATCGCCGGTGAAAAATATTTTGGTATAATCGTAAACCTTGTCTTCAAAATTGCCTTGTAGTGTGGCAATTATCTTGTCAATTTCAGCTTGAGAAGTTTTCTGCATTTCTCTCAAGAAAAATTGTTGGTTTCGCCGTCCGAGTTTAATCATCGCTTCCTCTTCTAGCGCGACCGCCAAGCCCTCCAAAATCATCCCATCAAACATAGTTTCGGCATATTCAGGCAGTTTTTCCCAACGCAGCGAATGCGACATTTCGTGGCAAATCGTTTCGAAAATAAAATCCTCCGAATTTTTTATAAACATTGCTTATATTCTTGAGCTCAAGATTTTCTGTTCCGCCTATGCGCTGTCCTCTACTGTTGTCAAAACCCTGGTAATATTTAATTTTATCTTCGAATCTATAGTCGGATGCGCGAATATTGACTCGTTTTTCTAAAAGAGATTTGTTCCCCAGTAGGTCGATTTGTCGATTATTAGACAATCCTTTCTCATTTTCCTGTCGCTTTCTGGGATAAATATGTTCAATATCAAACTGCTGAGAGAGTTTTGGGTATGATTGCTCTTTATTAAGCGTCATACGAAGCGCCAGCATGGATTTGGTGATTGGTCTGCCGTTTTTGAAATCATAAATAAGGATCGCACTGCGTGTTTGCTCTTTATCAAATTTGAAGTCTGAGAATGTAACTTCATTTAGATTAACTATATTCAGCATCTCGGCGAAAATAGGTGTTCTTAATGCGTTCACGCCTGGGTGTATTATTGCGTATCCCCATATGAATGCAATTGTACGATCGAGAAACATCTTAAAATCTTCATCATCCAATTTTCTGTCTTCGGTGCGATTTGCTAAATAGTAAACAGATATGAAATAATTTCACATGCTATTTGGAGCATAGTTTAATATGAATAATTTCTTTAAAACCTCTTCGCTGAAACGTTCACGATTTTGATCGGTAATATCTTCCCAGAATTGAGCAAGATCTTTAAGATTTTCAAAAGTGTCATCTTGTTTAAGCACAGAATATTTATCACGCTCATAGAATCTTCTAAGTGACTCGGTCGTGGAAGACTTGTTATTGTCTCGCTTGGCGCGAATGAAATACATGTATCTCGTAAACAAATCGTCCATTGGTGTGCCGGTGATTGGGTGAAAGATTTTTTCACATGTCTCCTCGAGTTTTTTCCAGTCTTTAATAAACTCATCCCTGTCGTCTTCGCTTTTCTGCTTGTAATATTGATAGAATTGAGCCTTAAAAATATCAGAATCTGAAAGTGGGAGACCTCTATCGTTTAACGTTGAGAATATGCGAAGAGCGGTATCTTGGGACTCGGCTTCGATTGGCATAAGAATGCAGTTGTTTAAGATGCGAGCAGGAAGTTTTTCGGCAAATTTCGGAAAATCATTGATGAAATCGTCAACTTTTTTAAGGAAGAACCGGAAGTTGTTCGCGTAACGACTAGTCTGGCTGCTGTTTACATTGCCAGTTTTTAGAATTGATAAGAATTCGTCTTTATCTTTGTCTGTGGCGACAACAGAATCTATTTTTAGATGCTCCTTATCTGGCTTGCCCATTTCGTTTGTTTTCCATATACAGCTGGCAATGCGTTCGGAAAAGTCTTTTGAATCTTGATCTTGCATTTTCGTGAAGCGGTCATAGAAAGCTCGGAGAAGAAGCATGAATGTTGTCAGACGTTGTTGACCATCAATTACTTCTTGCTGTTTCTTGTCGTTTTCAAAAGTCACAATTGAGCCAAGAAAATATTCATCGCTTGTGTAGAATTTTGTAGCATCATTATCTGGTATCGCGAAAGAAAATATATCATCCCAGAGAGTTTGGCAGCTATCCTCGTCCCATGCATATGGACGCTGGTAATCTGGTATGATGTAGTCCGCTTTCCTATCTGATAAAAGCTCATAGATACTTTTTTGGTCTACGTTTAGCTTTGACATATATCCCCCGTTTATTTTTTATCGCTAAATTTGTGAATATTCTTAGTGTAATTATAGCATGTCGCATCATCGGCTTATTGCTTTATATAAAAAAGCTCCCACTTGCCAGTGAGAGCTAAACTGTCGTGGTGGACAATTTGGATTAGCTAATGTTGATAACCTGTAGTTGTCTGGTCGCCAAGCCATTTTTCCAGGAAACAGTTTCGGATTTCTTGTGGTTCAGTAGGCTTTTCCCCAGCGGACTATCCACGGAAATTCGCCCGTCCAGAGGGTTCGCTTCCAGGCTGTGAACTAGCGTATAGCGGAAAATTTTTCCCTGTTGATCCACCAAATCCACGACTGAGCCAATAGCGATTTTCAATCGATCGCGCTTCCTTGGCAGTGGCTTGGCGTGGCGTAAAATATCCTTCTTCGTAAAGATTTTTGATTGGATATTTTCCAGTTGCGTAATTACATCACTTCGACGCAATTTGTCATCACGCGATTTGGCGCGCCCAATTTCCTTCAATTCCAACGTGAGCGCTTTCTCTGAAATCTCTAGTCCAGAAATTTCCTTTTGCAGTTCCTTAAATCCTTTTTTACTTAAAAATGTCGTACTCATACTTCCCCTTTCGGATCGGCAATTTTGCCAATCAACAATCCTATTACAACATCTAATTCTGAAAAATAGCTGAAAATTTACAAAATCGGCAAGGAAATTGTGAAAATGGTTGAGTTTTTCGAGGTGCTAACAGAGATTTGTCCGCCCAGTGCTTTTGTCAATTGTTCCGCTAATGGCAATCCTAATCCATAGCCTTTCGTGCTCTGGTTGCCGCGGAAAAATCGCTCAAAGACGTGCGGTAAGGTTTGTTGTGAAATCGTGCCGTCGTTGATGAAATTGACGGTGATGTTTTGTTTCGATGGAATGATGCAAATTTTTACCACAGAATTTTTCGGGCTATGTTTCAATGAATTGTCGAGCAAAATCGCGCACAATTCTCGCGTGGCGGTGTGATGAAGCGGAATATTTATGTGTTCTGGGCAATTCATTTTAACTCGCGCTTCGGCTTTTCGTTCGCGGATGAGTTCGGATATCAATTCCGTCAAATTAAAACTTTTATCTTCCAGTGCCAACTTATTTTCCGTCCGCGACAGTTCCAGAAGCATCGCCGTGAGTTCGGTCAATTTATTTATTTCCTCCAAATTGCTTTCCAGAGTTTCTGTAAGTTCCGCCTTATTCGCCTTCCGATTTTTTAGCGCAAATTCAGTTTCTGCTTTCATAATCGCCAAAGGAGTTCGGAGCTGATGGCTGGCATTGGCAACAAATCGCGATTGGGCTTTGTGAGCGGTTTCTATCGGCCGCAAAGTAATTTTTGCCAATAAATATGAACACCAACCGCCAGCGAGCAGAACGATAAGATTTATATAGCCCAAACTAATCAAAAGATTTCGAGTTGAATTATCTATTCTCTCTGACAAATTAATTGCAGGAAAATCGCCCTTCCTTTGAACGATAATTTTATGAATTTGCGCATCAACTTCCGAGCGCGCCACCTGAAAAATAATGCTACTAAACAGCAGACTGACGATCATCAAAATCATCAAATACCAGCCTGCTAACTTAATTGTTGCTGAAGTAAAAATTTTCATGATTCAATCCTGTAGCCGAAGCCGCGCACGGTTTTTATCAATTGCTTTTTGAACGGTTTGTCGATTTTTTGGCGTAGATTTTTTATGTATGCCTCGACATTATTCGGCAAAATATCAGCGTCAAAATCCCAAACGTGATCAATCAGCGTTTCCTTACTGAGAATCTGATTCGGATGTTGCATCAAATATTCCAGCAGCGCATATTCTTTGTTCGTTAGGTCAATGTTCTTCCCGGCTCGCGTTACGGTTTGCTGCTGCTTGTCAATTCTCAAATCGTCAATTTGCAGAACGTCTGGTTGGCTAATCGGTGGGCGACGAAGTAAAGCTCGCACGCGCGCCAACAGCTCGTCAATTGCAAAAGGCTTAGTCAAATAATCATCAGCACCCACGTCCAGCCCGAGCGTTTTATCTTCGGTCGTGCTCAGTGCTGTAAGGAATAAAATAGGCATATTTTTCCCGTTCTCGCGCAATTTTTTAACAATCTCCGTGCCTTCTAATCCCGGCAGCATTCGATCAACAATCAACAAATCATACGGCTGGCTATCCGCCAAATTAAAGCCCTCTTCCCCGTCGTACGCCGCATCAACCGCGTATTTTTCGCGCTTCAGATATTCGGTTATAACTCTCGCAATTTTTCGTTCGTCCTCAATGACTAGCAGTCGCATATTTATATTATATCTTTTTTCTTACGCTAAGTGTTATAATTTTATTTAAAGAAAAGGAGGCGTATGCCAGATAATAAAAAAATGGTTGAGATTCGTCATTTTAAGATGAGTTTCGGCGATAAAACTGTCATTAAAGATCTGAGTTTCGACGTTTTTCGCGGCGAAGTTTTTGGTTTTTTGGGAAGTAATGGCTCGGGAAAAACTACGACGTTACGCGCACTGTTGGGACTATATCAGCCGACCGCGGGCGATTTATTGATAAACGGCAAGCCGTATTCGGTGGAGAGTCAGATTCGCCTCGGATATCTTCCTGAGGAGCGCGGTTTGTATAAAAAAGAAAAAGTCTTAGACGTGATGCTTTACTTTGGTCAATTAAAGGGCTTAAGTCGCAAGGAAGCTAAGGATTTTTCCCTGAAGTTTTTGGAGCGCGTCAATTTGAGCGACAAGGCTAATGTACAACTTGATAAATTATCTGGTGGACAGCAGCAGAAAATCCAGCTTGGCGTAACGATTATGGGTGATCCAGAGCTACTGATTATGGACGAGCCAGCCAAAGGTTTTGATCCAGTGAATCGTCGTTTGTTGATGAATATAATTGAGGAGCAGCGAAAAGCTGGCGCGACAATTATTTACGTTACGCACCAGATGGAGGAAGTTGAAAGATTGTGCGATCGCTTGATTTTATTGAAGGATGGTCAAGCGGCAGCATATGGAACATTGGAAGAAGTAAAAAGTCAATTTGGCGGCGCTTCAATGGACGACATTTTTGTCCAAGTTTACGGCGGCGAAGCGAAGGAGTTGAGTGATGAGTAAAATGCATAATTTGGGGACGGTTTTCAAATTTGAAACACTTAGAACACTGAAAAAACCGACGTTTTGGTTGACGGCTTTAGGGTTTCCTTTGTTGATTGGCGTGCTGTATGGCATTATGTTTTGGTCGCAAAGCACGACTATTGAAGCGTCAAAAAATCTGGAAAAGCAAGAATTTTCACTGGAAGTCACGGACGATTCGAAGTTGGTGAAGCCAGAATTGCTGACGGCAATTAAAGCCAAAACCGCCAAATCGAAAGAATCTGGAATTGACGACGTAAAAAATAATAAGGTTGATGCGTATGTTTATTTTCCAAAGGATTTGAGCAAGCAAAAGGTTGAAGTTTACGGTAAAGATGTTGGGCTATTTCAAAACGGAAAATACAGCGCGGTGGCGCAGAGCTTATTGAGTCAATCGGTAGCAAGCGGCGTCAGCCCGGCTCAGGTCGCAATTTTACGCGACAAAGTCCAATTGTCATCAACTACATATCTGGACGGAAAAGAACACGGCGGCATTAATGAGATGATTGTGCCGGGAATGTTTTTGGTTATTTTGTTCATTCTCATCAGTATTTTTGGCAATCAAATGCTAATTAGTACCACCGAGGAAAAAGAAAATCGCACGGTGGAAATGCTGCTTACGACCGTTAAAACTGACACTTTGATTACGGGTAAAATTCTGTCTTTGATGGTGTTGGCTTTGATTCAGATTTTGGTGATTGTTTTGCCAGTTTTGGCGGGCTATTTGGCATTTGGCTCGAAGTTGCAATTGCCTAATCTGGACTTGAGCACGCTCGTGTTTGATCCTGTGAGAATTGGTCTGGCGATCATAATTTTCTCCGCAAGCTTCACTTTATTTACGGGAATGTTGGTGACTTTGGGCGCGATGATGCCGACCGCCAAAGAAGCCAGTCAGTGGTTTGGAATTGTGATTATGCTATTTATTGGTCCATTTTACGGAATCACGGCGTTCGTCTCCTTCCCTGATTATTTCTTTGTTAAGTTCTTGTCGCTATTTCCATTCACTGCGCCGATTCCATTGTTGTTACGAAACGCAATAGGCAATTTGCCAATTTGGGAAGCTTTGCTCGGTACGGCAATTTTGGTCGCTACGGCAGTGTTTGTTATGTGGCTGTCGGTGCGCGTTTTCCGCTACGGCGCGATGTCTTATGATAGTAAATTATCTCTGTCGGCGTTGCGGACACGCCGAAAAACTGGTAAAGTTTAATTATGAAAGTACGTATAGAGATAGACACGAAAACATTTGTGCGATTTTGGCTGGTCGTGATGGGCTTTGGTCTGGCTGGTTTGGCAATTTATTCTGCGAAGGATGCGCTGGTTTTATTGGGGATTTCCCTGTTCTTGGCGTTGGCGTTGAATCGTCCAGTTGCGGCAATCGCTAAAAAACTTCCTGGAAAAAGTCGATTGGGCGGCACGGCGCTGGCGTATACGACACTGGTTCTACTTTTGGGCTGTGTGATCTGGTTTGTTATTCCGCCAATTGTCCAACAATCCGCCAAATTCGTTGAGAGCATTCCGAGTATAATCGACCAAGCAAGTTCACAGTGGCGTGGCGTCAATGATTTTATTGATAAGAACAATTTGCGCCCACAGGTCGATTCGATGATGGAAAACATCAAGCAGCAATCTTCGTCTTGGGCTACGAGCGTCGGCACGAATCTATTGTCCAGCGTTGGCTCTTTGGCGTCATTCTTAGGCTCGCTATTCTTGGTGTTGGTGCTGTCATTCCTGATGCTTCTCGAGGGTCCAACTTGGGTGAAGCGTTTGTGGGGATTATACAACGACGAAGAAAAAATGGAGCGCCATAAGAAGCTGGTTGGCCGAATGTATAACGTGGTCACAGGTTATGTTTCTGGACAATTGACGGTTTCTGGAATCGATGCGATATTATCAGGTTTCGTGGTGTTTGTGCTGAGTTTGACGTTCCCTGTCATAAATTCCAATTTGGCAATGCTCACCGTTATGGCGACGTTTGTGTTGACGCTAATTCCGATGTTTGGCGCAACGATTGCTGGCGCGTTGATATCACTACTGCTATTCTTTAATAATATGACAGCTGGCGTTATTTACGCGATTTATTTCGTGATTTATCAACAGATTGAGAATAACTTTGTTTCCCCGTCCATTCAATCAAAGAAGGTTGAGCTGTCCGCCCTGACTGTTTTGGTTGCGGTGACAATTGGTTTATATGTCGGCGGTCTATTGGGCGGTTTGGTTGCTATTCCAGCCGCTGGCGTCGTAAAAGTTTTGCTGGACAATTACTTGGAGCAAGCCAAGTCTAACCGCGTCGAAAGCGAAAAACCGCTTAATAAATTAGTTAAGAAATTGAAAAACGAAGAGTAGTTAACGCAGAGAAAAAATATAGCCTGTTGAATCTAGCGGGCTATTTCCATGTCCAAATACTGCCGCTTGGCGTATCACGAACGGCAACGCCAGCCTGAAGAAGTTCATCGCGAATTCTGTCGGATTCTTCCCAATTTTTCTCTGCGCGTGCTTGACGTCGCTGGATAATCAACCTCTTCAAATCGTCAGTAATATCAGGTGTAGACTCGGCCAAGGCTAGCCCTAAAATCTCGTCGATCTCATCAATAAACTGTACTAAACTCTGTCGATGAATTTTATCAAGCGGCGTATGGTCCAACTTTGAAAATACTTCATCAATCAACGCCAGTGCGCCTGGAGTATCCAAATCATCGTTCAATTTCTCAACCAGCGCCTGACGTCCCGCTAATAACGAAACCGAATCGTCCTGCTCGTCTTTATCGTCGTCATCTTCCAGCGTGTCATGAGTTTGATGTCTCAGAACCGCGTAATCCCGCCAATGATTCAATCGCGCCTGCGCTGCTTCCAGAATTTCCCAGGTAAAATTGCCCTCCGTCTGATAATGCTTACTGAGAATCGCCAGCTTAAACGCCATCGGACTAAATCCTCGCGAAATAATATCGTCCAGCGTAATAATATTCCCCAGAGATTTGCTCATCTTTCGGCCGTCGACTTTTATGTGATTATTATGTAGCCAAATCTGAGAAAATTGTTTTCCAGTCAAACTCTCGCTCTGGGCAATTTCATTCGTGTGATGAACTGGAATATGATCAATCCCGCCAGCGTGAATATCAATAGAATCGTCGAGTGTTTCACGGGCAATTGTCGAGCATTCCAGATGCCAGCCAGGAAAACCGATTCCCCACGGACTATCCCATTCCATATCGCGCTTGGCGTCTTTTGGTGAAAACTTCCAGACGGCGAAGTCAGTAATATTGCGCTTTCCTTCAACGCTCACTCTGGCGCCAGCTTCCAGGCCCGCCACGTCCAGCCGCGCTAATTTTCCGTAATCCTTCAAAAGCGACGTGTCAAAATACATGCCGTCGCCGTCGATTTTATATAAAAATCCTTTTTCGTCCAGCCCTTTGGCAAAGTCGATTTGTTGCTGGATATAATCCGTCGCCCGCACCAAGTAATCTGGTTTTATCAATTTCAGCACGTCGTAAGCTTCATGATTTGCAACGGAAATATATCTTTCCGCCACATCCCAGGCAGTCTTCCCCTCACGGCGCGCACCTTTTTCCATTTTGTCCTCGCCGTTATCGTCATCACTGGTCAAATGACCGACGTCGGTGAGGTTTTGCGTTCGAATAACGGGAATATCTTGCCAGCGTAGCAACCGCACCAACACATCCCAGTAAATATAGCCAACCCAGTTGCCGATGTGTGGTTGCGAATACACTGTTAGACCACAGGTGTAAAATTTGATCGTCTCTCCGTCAAGCGGCGTCAGTTCGTCTTTTTTTCTGGTAAGCGTATTGTAGAGTTTTATCATTAGTTCTATTGTACGGCACTCTGGTCAGTTTTTCAAAATTGACATAAAAAACAGCCCCAGTTGGGACTTAATAATTTTCAAGTAATAGCGCAAGCAGCCTTTATAAAAAAGAACAACTTGTCGCTATTGTGTGAGCTCAGTCGTCGTTTGCCATCTTTAGGCAGGCGATTTCGGAGTCTTGCATCGTCAACATGTAGCTGGAATAAATAAGCGCATGACGCGACACAGGCCTAGTGTATTCAATGAGATAAAGAGGAACTTTGCTGGGAGGGCGTTCCTCTCTCAATAGTTCATTCTCAGCGTCGGTAATGAGCGAATGAAGTTCCACAGTGAGGGCGTGACAGCACCTATATGTTACTGCAGACAAGTTCCTTGTGGAAACCCGCACCTGTTCTTCTGGATAGCGCTGATGGGCTGCAATAGTGAAAGCATATTGATCAATGCGATCCAATATGCCTCGCAGGTCCTCTACTCTGGTCTGACCGTAGGCGTTCCTAAATTCTTTGATTAACTTCTTCCGACCATAAATAATGGCCTTAAGTAGCTCCCAAACGTATTTATCTACGTGGATCGTAACAGTAACTACGACCGGCTTCACGAATGAAGTGTCAGCAAGCTGGATCTCTCCCCTGCACTCACCTGTTCGAGCATCGATGAGTTCCATCGTTCTACCTCTCTTCTCATCCCCACGTGAATGTGGTTAAGCGTTGTTCTTTTCAACACAGGATGAGATTCCATTCCTCTTTATATTTTCTCCTCAAAAAAGGAATAAAACCTCATCCCGTGCTAGGCTGCTTGTCAAGGTTCGCTTTCGGACAAGGATTTACTCGTCAACAAAAGCTGTATTCATTTATATCACACTTGCGTAAAAAAGTCAATAGAATAAAAAACAGCCCCAGTTGGGACTTAATAATTTCCAATGAACAGTTGACAAGCAGAAGCAGATACACACTAAGACGCGTCAGAAGAATGACGCCTTATTTTTTGGAATCATCTTCTGCTCGTCACTATTCAATCATATTGGCTTACCCTATTAAGATAAGTCAAGAGGCGTTCCAGGTAGTACCTTAGCTAGTAACTGAGATACTACTTTCTTTTTGGAAGATTTTTCCTTTACGGAAATACTTCCTTTACTCTTGCCCTCTACGATAAGGCGCATCTCTAGGGTGGTAGAGCCGTCCCGGTCCTTGGAAGACTTAGTCTTCTCTAGGATGGCGTGCGTCGCTCCGGGTATGCGAACCCGGAAAAAACGTTCACTGATTATGTCATTCACAGTGGCGTTAACGTTATGCGTAGCTACAAAGAACTCATAAGAGCTCTTGCCGTTCTTGCTGGTCACGACCGGCAAGACGACGCATGAACTGTTCAGCTCGTCGACCCAGATGTTAATCCTGCCCTCTTTGTACACCAGACCTAGAGACTTATACCTAAACTGCGCGTAAGAGCATGGGGTCAACTCCCAGGTCTCGTATGCTGCTGTGCGATTCTCCCGTTGGTTGAACTCGCCACCGTTTGGATAAGCGGCGTTGTCAAAGTATAATCGCGCCCCATCGTTGGTGGAGACGCTGATAGCTAAGCTGCGCTTCCCTGAGGAAAGAACAGCATTATCTGAGTACCCCACCGTTGGAAAGTCGAACTTATCAACCAATAGCTGTACGCGGTCACCTTCAAAGATGAAGGTGGTACCCATAGTGTGAATGACGACGCGGCTGCCTGGTTGGAAAACGTATTGAGGCTTGGTGTGCTTGCGGTTGGAAGGTGCCATTTTTCTGGCCTCTCTCTATCTCGCGGCGAACGGTTCGCCATCTTTGCTTTTTGGCAAATAATCATGCGTGCATATGATCAAGCATGAAACGAGATTTCAATTGTCAATTATATATTCTATCAACAACTAAAACCCCGCTTCATGCTTAAGTTTCGTCTTAATCTTCTTACATCTGCTTGTCAAGGTGCGCTTTCGGACAAGGAGTAAATCTCAACTCATCAACAAAAGCTAATGCTATTTATATCACACTTATATTAAAAAGTCAATGGATTTTGTCAAAAATGTGGTATAATATTTTTCTCAACTCTGTTACGGTTGTAAAATATTTTCTACTATTTGTAAGAATCGCTAAATAAATTACTAATCCAGCCTCTGCTTCGCCGCCAGATCAGACCTCATACTTGACAAAATAATACATCTAATATATAATATAAAGCATGAGAGAAAGAATGTATACGATGCGCCAGCCAATATCCAGCTACGATAAGACCATTGATCTAGACTCTTTGAAGGGTATGAAAGATAGGTTGATAGATACTTTAGAGAAGCCTGAGATAATTGATACGCTGGGGGCTCTAGCCTTAGAACTATGTAATACGGCTCAAATGCTGGAACCTATGGAATATATTGAAGGCGAAGAGTTGGGCGATAGTCATCCTGATTTAGACTGGACAGATAAAAATATAATACCGCTTATTGGGAGTAATAAGTTTGTTGTTTCTGGAAAGCAGATGTCTCCTATGCCAGTGCAGAAAGATAGAATAGAAAAAACTCTTGTCGGAGACATGCGTGTTGATGATATGTATCGTTGTTTAGAGGATTACCCGTCCGGAATCACAGAAAGAACGGATGTTGCCGTTTTTTGTACTGCTAATTTTTACGATATGGGAGGCCCTTATGTGTATCTTCGCCCTGTTATTAGTGTGGCTCAGAATGGACTGTCATGTGTTAATGCCGCTGTATTGGGTCACGAAACGTCTCATGCATATGATCGTGTTGTGAATTCAGTTTTGGAAATAAACCCTAAATCCGATCAAGTGAAATTCCGTTCTGAATTGCAAGCTTGTGCCGTGGGCAAAGTGATTCAGGATTATCTTGCATATAATGATAGAATAAGATTTAGTTCCCCTAGTGTGCAAGATCTAGTAGAAGAGGTGCGAAGAGAAGTTAATGGACCTCTACAGTCTGAGAATGCATTTGATGTGAATGGTGATTTGATAGAGCGACTAGATAGAGCAGGCCTGAGATGTATATATTGATAGCGTAGTGGATCAATATTCTGTTTGTAGAGCCTGACCTGTCGCCGTAACTAATTCCCTTACGATTTCGTCATAGCTTTCATATACGCGGAATCCTGCCGCGTACGGATGGCCGCCGCCACCGAAATATCCAGCTACAGTATCGGCGATTGGTAAATTACCTCGTAGGCGCGCAGTTAATTTGCCGTCGGGGTAAGTTTTAATAACACAGCTAAGCGCCACGCCTTCAACCAGCCTCAATTCGTCGCCAATCAACGCGCCGGGGTTATAAGCATCGCTATATTGCTGAATCTCTTCAAATGGCACATGCACCAGCGCCAATTGTCCGTCTAATAAATATTCGATTCGCTCGATCAATTTTCCCTTGTACGCCAAAATTTCTGGCGATTTTTTCATAAATTCGCGTCGTCGCTCTTCAATTTCCGCATTGGAAGCGCCCAGTTCTGTAAGTTCTCCCGCCGCATGGAAAGTCTGAGCCGTAGTGTTTTGCGTAGTAAGCCCCAGGCTATCGCTCATAATAGCTATCAATAGGTTTTCTGCAGCTTGGGCGTTTATCTTCCAGTCAGAATGCTTGAACAGTTTATATAGCAATTCCCCGGTCGCCACGACGGTTTCTGATAACATAATATGATCAAAACTAAGTGTTGATTCGGCTGTGTGATGGTCGATAACCAGAGTTGGGTGCGTTTCCAGAAAATGTCGCGCTCCAGGAGTTTCTAATACCTTACTGAGAAGTACGTCCGCACTTGTATCGACAATTATTGCGGCGTCGGCTTGAAATGGAAAGTCGTTCTGCACTCGATCCCAACCGCGAATATAATGAAGATATTTCGGTATATCTACTGGACAATATAAAGTAACAGTCTTCCCTAGGTCGCTTAAGACTTCTTCTAGCGCCAAGCTTGAACCCAGGCTGTCGCCATCGGGATTTTCGGCTTGAATAATAACTATATTGTTTGCGGATTGAATGAATTGTTTAGCTGTATCTAGCATATTATTTATTATAACAAATGATTTTTACTCTAATATAATATATATTGTTTTTAATTACATAAGTGGTATAATATGTGATGGACTATTAAAAATACTGCGCAATCGAAAAAACATAAACATTTTTATAAATTATTATTGACAAAATATAAAGATTGTGCTAGTATGAGGACATAAAGCCTGAAGATAGGGCTGGAAAGAGGAGTTTTTATGAACAAATTTAAGAAAATCGGCATCGCTATCTCTCTGGGATTCGCTATGCTCGGTGGAATCTGGTTGGCATCACCTTCACAGGCTGCCGGCTGTAACAAATTTAACGTTGTATACTGTGGTACACATTCTATGTCAGAATTGCAAACAGCATACAGCCGTACAGAAATTAAAGAACTATATAAAGAATGGTACATTACCAGCACTATGATCCAAGGTGGATCAAACATGCGTGAGGGTGTAGTTGACGCAAACGGTAACATTACTGTTGACGGTCGTGTCGTGGCTACAAACTCTATAACCGTACAGTCTAAGGCTGGTACTCGTCAGCCTCAGCCACAACGTAGCTACAAGACTTCAAACGGATATACTTACTACCAATATCCAACTGGTCAAAGCTTCGTTGACGGCCCTAAGAGCTACAAAATGTATGCATGGTTTGACAACGACGGTAAGTTTATCACTGGTGTGATTAAAGACTGTGGTAACCCAGTTTGGGGTACTCCAACAACACCTCCTGCAAAACCTGCATTAACATGTGACGCATTGCAAGTTCTAAAAATTGAAGACAACACCTACAAGTTTGTTGTAAACGCAACTGCTAAGAACGGTGCAAGCATCACCAGCTACACATACAACTTTGGTGACGGTACAACTAAGACTATCAACTCATCTACAATTGAGCACACTTACACAAAGTACGGCAGCTTCAAGGTTACTGTAATCGTAAATGGTAAAGAAAACGGCGAAGTCAAGAAACAAAGTCCAAACTGTGAAAAGACTATCGTAATCGAACCTGAAACAAAACTTCAAGTTTGTGACCTTAAGACTAAGAAATACGTAGAGATTAAGAAGTCAGAATTTGATAAAAGTAAGTACTCAACAAATCCAAATGACTGTAAAGAAGCACCTGCCAAGATCACAATCTGTGTAATCGATAAAAAAGAGCTTCGTGAAATCAAGAAGGAAGAATACAACGAGTCAAAGCACACAACTGACTTGAGTAAGTGTAAGGAAGTTCCTACTACACCTACTACCCCTACACCAAACACTCCTTCAACACCAACACCTAGTCCAGAATTGCCAAAGACTGGTGCAAGTGACGCGATTATGTCAGCACTAGGCCTAGGTGGACTAACTACAGCTACTATCGCTTACATCGCTAGCCGCCGCCAAATGTAATAGGTCAAGTTAGCAACGAAATACCCGCCGAGATGGCGGGTATTTTTTATTGGCGATGAAGCCGTTGAGTCTATAGTTGTTTTCGACCTTCTAGTGCGTGAGTTAGTGTGATTTGGTCTGCGTACTCAAGGTCAACTCCGACTGGAATGCCCCTAGCTAAGCGTGTGATAGTCGTATTTAATCCAGCTTCTTGGATGTAACGCTGTAAGAATAGCGCGGTTGACTCGCCCTCAACTGAAGCATTCGTGGCAATAATAATCTCCTGAACGTCGTCAGTTTTTATACGCTCAATTAGCTCTGGGATATGTAATTGCTCTGGTCCAATGTTGTCAATTGGTGAGATAACGCCACCCAGCACGTGGTATGTGCCCAGAAACTGCCCCGTTCTTTCTATAGCAACGATATCTAGCGGCTCCTCGACTACACAAACTACTTTTTTATTCCTGTTCGAATCTGCGTATAAAGGCGACATGTTATCCTCTGAGTCGATCAGCGCAAATGTCTTCGGGCAGGTTTTTACGCGGTCGTGTAATCGGTCTAATGAATGCGCTAATTGCTTTGCGGATTTGGGGTTGCGGCGTAAAACCGCGTAGGCATATCTTTCAGCCGTACGCGGTCCAACTCCAGGTAGATTACCAAAATCATCAATTAAAGCAGTCAGAGCTTTTGGTAAAATGTCGATTGACATGACTTTAGAATGGCAAGTTGCCCAAGCCGCCCATCAATGGCTTCATAGTTTCAGCAGCGACTTCCTGGGCTTTTGTCATGCCGTCGCGGACTGCGATTTCGATCCAGTGCTCCAACTCTTCGATATTCTCCAAGTCGACCATTTCTGGGTCAATCTTTACAGACTTAATCTTTAACTCGCCAGTGATTTGTACGATCACAGCGCCATCGCCAGCCTCAACTTCGATGATTTCTTTACCTAATTGTTTCTGTGCTTTGCGTAATTGTTGCAGCATTTTTACCTGATCAAACGCCATATTCCTCCTTATTTAACACTTACAATTATACCCTATTTGCGGTCGGATGTGTAGATATAGAATCGGTCGCCGTCTTTATGGTCATTGACAATTACTGACGACAAGTGCCCAGAGTAAGTCTGCGGAATTTGGGACTTTACGCTGTGGCTAACATATAAAGTCTGTCCGACGTTTGCTGGCGCTGTGTGGATAATTGATATTCGGTGATAATTGTGCTTTTTAAGCGCTTCGTAAATTGGCGATTCTTCTTTACTGACCAATAATGAAAATGAATCGGTCGGCGCGGTATTTTTACGGAGTAGAGATAAATCTTTATTAAAGCGTGAAGCTGCTTCTGGGAAATAGCGATAACTGTCAATGTAGCGGAAGCTGCCGCCTGCTACCATAACGATGATTAGCATTGATATAAGAACCAGTCCTGTGCCGCGAGCGTATGGGTTGCGCGGGAAAAGTCCGTACCACATGTTCATTAGGGATTCCAATCCGACCGCCAAGAGAATGAATAGCGGGATGATGATTATTGGGGTGAGGCTTGGCTGAAAGATGAGTAGTGCCAATGCTAAGATTAGCCACGACCAAATCATAAACGAGCGGGCGCTGGAGATTTTTTGGAAGCTGCGGAATAGTCCTAGCCCTATTAACACCATTGCGTTGATGTCCATAATTGGTGTGATTTGGTTCCCTACGACTGATGGGAAAATGCGGATGTATGTGTAATATAAAGTCCTGAGGTTTGCAACGATGTCAAAACTTAGGCTGTTGATGCCGATGAGGTTGTAAAATAGTGCGTGGGATTTATAGCAAAGAAAACTAATCGCACAACCAATCGCGAATAAAATAGCGGACGGCACAATCCAAGACTTGCGATATTTTCGGGAGATGAGGAAATAGCGTGGGTGTGGATGTAGAAAGGCAATGATCAGAAGTCCCAGATTGATATACCAAAAATACGGAGTGAAGAGGCTGAGTGCCGTGGTGATGGCTAAGCTGATTCGCCAAATGGAGGCGTTCTGGGCTTTCTGGAGAATCAATGTAGCGAAAAGTAAAGTTAGCGCGGTGTAAAAGATGTATAAAATGCCAACAGTAGCGCTTTGACCGATGAATAAAAATTGACCAGTCGTCGCCATGATTAATAGCGATAGAATCGTTGTGGACGGCTTAAACCAGCGCTTTAAGAGGAAGAAAATTGCGACGGAGCTGGCGATTGAAAGGATTACGGCGGGCGCTTTAATTGTTAATAAACTGACGCCGAACAGTTTGAAGAATAGCAATTGAAGAAGGTGAAATGGCAGATTTGTAACGGCGATTCCCTCGATGCTGAAGTTTAAGTGATTTGTCGTATTGACCATGTCGATTTCTGCCTGCGACAAACCTCCCGGCACGTGCAGCGCGGAAATTATAATAGCTCCTATGTATAGCAGCGCCAGCAACGTATAGCCGAAAACGTAGCGCCATCGGTAAAGGAATATATCGGTAACTTTTTGCTTTTTCATTGGTATAATTATAACACAATTCTATTCATGCTTGCGATCCAGACTCATAAAGCGTAGGCGCTCTGGGTGGAAGTACAATTGGACTTTACCGACTGGACCGTTACGGTGCTTAGCGATGATTAAGTCTGTAATATTCTGAACTTCTGGGTTGTCAGGTTCGTAATATCCAGGGCGATAAATAAAGCTCACGATGTCGGCGTCCTGCTCAATGGAACCGGATTCGCGCAGGTCGGCTAGTTGTGGAATTGGCGGCGTACGCGATTCAACAGAACGGCTCAACTGACTCAGGGCAATTAGCGGCACATTCAATTCGCGAGCAATAAGCTTCAGTCCGCGTGAAATTTCCGAAACTTCCTGAACGCGGTTTCCGTTGTGGTTCCCGTTGGCCTGCATAAGCTGCAAATAGTCGACGATGATTAGTCCCAATTGGTTTTCATGGGCAATTCGACGTGCTTTCGTGCGCATTTCCAAAACTGATAATCCCGGCGTGTCATCGATATAAATTGGCGCCTCAGCCATTTCTCCCATAGCCTCAGACAACTTTGCAAAATCTTCATCGCTCAGATTTCCGGTGCGAATATTCCAGCTATCAACTCCCGACGCGTCCGCCAACATACGGTCGACCAGCTGTTCCTTGCTCATCTCTAGGCTGAAAAATAGGACAGGATTTTTCTCAATAGTTGCCACATTATAAGCCAAATTCGTCACTAGCGTCGTCTTACCCATGGCTGGGCGCGCCGCCAGAATGATCAAGTCTGATTTTTGCAAACCAGCGGTCATGTTGTCCAGATCACGATAGCCAGTGCGAACTCCCCTGAGAGAACCTTTGTTCTTACTGAGCTCTTCAATTCGGTCAAAGCTATCCGTCAGAATGCTTTCCAGGCTGACCAAATCTTGCTTGGTTGATTGGTCTGACACGCTGAAAAGTTCAGCTTCAGCCTTCTCTAATAATTCCTGCGTGGTCGTCGATTCGTCATAGCCAAGTTCTGAAATATCGCCGCTCGCTTTTATTAGGCGCCTGCGAACCGCTGCCTGCGCAATCATCTCCGCGTAAGCCGATGCGTGCGCTGCCGTTGGGACGTAGTTTGTTAGCTCTGTCAGATATGCCGAGCCGCCAACTAATTCCAGCTCGTCCTTTCGCTTCAATTCGTCAGTTAAGGTCAATAGGTCGACAGGCTTATGTTTTTCAAATAGCCGCATCATTCCAGCAAAAATCAATCCGTGATTCTTGTCGTAAAAATCGCTAGGGTGAGTAATTTCTGCGGCGTCCGCCAGAACTTCCTCGTCAATTAAAACCGCCCCAAGTAAACTCTTTTCCGCGTCCAAATTTTGTGGCGGTATCTTCCCTTTTACTTCTTCGCTTTTGTCTGCCATTAAATATCCTCCAGCTTAACTTCTTCGCCGCCACCCATTAATTCTGCAATTTCCGCCAATTTTTCGTCCTCTGGCGGCTTCTTCTCTCCAATTATATCAATTTCCAAATCCATCGCGGTTTCTTCTGAGATAATTTCCGAGATCAATGGTTTATTCTTCGCGTCATCCAGCTTTTTCTTATAAAACGCGGAACCTGCGTAAATTGTCAATTTTTCACCGTCAAACGACCACTGGCTTTTCTGTAATAATGACGCCAGTCCGAGGGATTTTTCCTTCGCTCTTTCAATGACTTTTTCCCAATTTAGCTCTAGCGGCGCGTCGGTTTTCTTTGGTTTTGCGGCGGGTTTTTTTGTTGGCTCGGCGGGTTTTTCTTCTTTTTCAATCGGCTTTTCTGTCGGTTTGGTCGGTTCTGCTGACTTAATTGGCGTTGGTTTTTTGGCGGGTTTTTGGGTCGCGGCTTGAGCTATATTTTTCTTTGGCGCGACTGGCTTTTCTGTCGGCTGAGAATTGCTATTCATAAATATCGTCAATAATTTCAAGTCTGGGTGCGGGTGTCGATCTACCTCGATCAATTGCTGAACCAGCCCAACGAGGTTTGGATTTTTTTGTAACCTATTGCGAGCAATCGATAATAATTGATGCGACACAACAACTGAATTTGCGCCGCTATTTTCTAATTCCTGGAAGATGTTTAAGACTTTCTCGTTGTCGTCGGATGGATATGAATCCAACAAATTGCTGAGCATCGTCGCGTCGCTCAGCCCCAAATATTCGGTAACCATATTCGCCGTCAGCGGCTGGTCTGGAGTTGCTAAAATTGACAGTTGGTCAAGCGTGCTAATGCCGTCACGGAATCCGCCGCGGGAACGCTCAGCGATTAACCTGGCGGCGTCTTCTTCAATTGCGAATCCCTCTTTCTTCGCTATATTCATTAACTGGCGCATCATAATTTCCGTCGGAATTGGGCGGAAGAAAAATTGCTGCACACGGCTAAGAATGGTGGCTGGAAGTTTGTCGGCGTCGGTTGTAGCTAAGATAAACACCACGTGCTCTGGCGGTTCTTCCAGGGTTTTCAATAGCGCGTTAAATGCTGATTTTGACAGCATATGAACTTCGTCGATGATATAAACTTTTTTCGGCGCAGAAACAGGTGCGACTTGGGCTTTTTCTCTTAAAGCGCGAATGTCGTCAACTCCGTTATTGCTGGCTGCGTCAATTTCAATAATATCCAAGTTTGAAGAATCGTCATCATATGGCAAGTGGTTAATCTCGTGCGCCAGAATTCGCGCCACCGATGTTTTTCCCACGCCACGCGGGCCGGTCAACAAGTACGCATGAGCAATTTTTCCTCGCTCTAACGCCCGACGTAAAATACTAGTCACGTGATCTTGACCTAAAACTTCATCCAAACTACGACTGCGATATTTACGATATAGCGCCTGACTCATCCCCTCATGCTCCTCATGAGATAATTATAGCAGAAAACGGCATTTTTTATGGATAGCGCAGATCGATTTTGTGTTTTGTTTCGGCGACATAAAAACGGTAGTAATTATTAGAGTCTGACACGGTTGGATCTTCAAATATCTCGTCGTTTTCTTTTATCTCAATATATTCATCGTTACTATACGGTTTGATGAGCTTAGTAAACTCAAACGCATATTCACCAGAAATATTCTTTAACTCTTGACTTTGATCTATTGGGTCAGCATAGTCGGTCATAACTAGTATAAGAAAGTATCCATCCTTACCGCCGAATAGATGAAAAGTCGTATCTGGACTAAGCGGTATCAGTGGTGCGAATTGTCGAACATAACCCAATTTTTTCAGAATTGGAAATGCTTCAAAAACTACAGACGGAAATACAAAATTTGAGTAATTGTTCATAGTTAAATTATACCAGGTAAGATGGATAGTTTTCAGACATATCCAGGTCTTGTGGCTCAGAAGCCAGTGAGGTGATCGCGCAAGTCGTTGCCGTTCATGGTGTCCCATGAGTTGTCGACGATAACCTGGCCACCCTCGCTCTCAGGCAGCCTCCAATAGACGATATTCTCGCCCAGGGGGCCGCCGGTGGCTTTGACGTGTCCATGCCCATATCCATCTGGAGTGAAAGCTCCGCCGTAGTAGACGTTGATCATCCCTCCAGACCTGTGTACAACAGCAGGCTGTCCGTCGAAGTAAGCCATGATAACTCCTTCGGGAGTCGGGCGGAGAAAATAAATCCTCCGCAAAACGGTGCGTCGATTTGACGCAAGCTAACACGCGTTGTGAAAGCTAATATATATATCAATAATAGAATAAAATGTCAAGTAATTTTGTCAAAAATATATTACAATAATAATGTCATCTCTGTTGAAAAGGAGATTTTGTGTCTTTTAAAATAACGTTAATTGCTCGGTTGGTAAATCCAGTTCAATTTCTCCGTCAATTTTTTGCGCCCGATAGCCAATAAGCTTTTTGATGTTGTAAGCCAGCAGCTGACCGCCGTAAT
>CAUTVA010000006.1:0-26451 GCA_963541875.1 uncultured Candidatus Saccharibacteria bacterium | reverse complement strand
TGCATGAAATTTTTAGTAAGCATCGAGTCGATGATAGTGAGTTGTTTGCTCTAGACTGCGAACTCGTTAAACAGCTGTTGCTGGCATTTGACGGTCAAGTAGTTTATCCAAAAAATATCAATAAGGAGCATGCGTTTGACGATGTAGTACGGTTGCGAAAGCAGGGGTCACTATTTAGTTTTTATCAAAAAGGACTGAAAAACGGTGATGTGATTGTCTTTGCGCAAGATAAATCCATTAGCGCAACTGTTGCTGGTGAGAGGGAGGTTGAATATGATGGCGAAGTCTATAAATTGTCGCCGTTAACCCGTGAAATTTTCCAGAAAAAAGGCAAGCGCAATGCCAGTGGTGCGTACCAGGGTGCAGCTTATTGGTTATTTAATGGTAAAAAATTAAAAGACTTAGAAGACAAGTAAACTATACAAAGCGAAAGGAAATAAGTAATGAAATTCAAACACGGAACACGTCGTCGAGCTGCAGAATATGAGAAAGATTGGGTGCAGCGATGGAAAGAGGATGACACGTTTAATAAGTCGATCGCGCAGCGTCCTGCTGATAATTCTTGGGTTTTTTATGACGGTCCTCCGTTTTTGACGGGAACGCCGCACCACGGACATTTGTTGGTTAGCACTGTGAAGGACACGATGGGACGATTTCACACGATGAAAGGTCAGCGAGTTGAGCGCCGTTGGGGTTGGGATTGTCATGGGCTGCCAGCAGAGGTTTACGTCGAAAAAACGCTAGGCATTTCTAACAAAAAAGAGATTGGCACGAAGATTAGCGTTTCAGATTATGTCAAGGAATGTCGAGCGGCTATGGTTCGAACTGGCACCGAGTGGGAAGACACGATTGAGCGAATTGGTCGTTGGGTCGAGTTTAAGGGCGCTTATAAAACCATGGATAATAATTACATGGAATCTGTTTGGTGGGCGTTCAAGAGACTTTACGAAGAAGGCAAAATCTACGAAGGCGAAAAGATCTTGGTCTATTGCACAAAGGACGCAACACCGATTTCTAAGAGTGAAGTGGCTATGGAAAATAGCTATCAAATGGACACCGACCCGAGCTTGTTCGTCTACTTTAAGCTGGAGGATGAGGATGAGTATCTGCTTGCGTGGACGACGACGCCGTGGACTTTGCCGGCAAATATGGTCTTGGCGGTGAATCAGGATGTCGATTATTCTTTGGTGGCGTATGGCGATAAAAAGTTTTACGTTGCAAGCGACCGCGTTGAGAAAGTTATGACGGACGAAAAGCATCAGCCTCTGGAATATTCAATTGTTAAGACGATTAAAGGTTCTGAATTGGTGGGCAAGCGATTTGAACCTTTGTTTGAAAATCGCGGTCCGGCTGCGCATAAGATTCTTCACGCCGATTTTGTGACGACCGAGGATGGTACGGGAATTGTTCATATTGCGCCAGCTTACGGTGAGGACGATTATGAATTGTGCCGAAAAAATGACGTTCCAGTGTTGTCGTTGGTTGACGGTGATGGAAATTACACAGAAGGCAGATGGCTGGGTCGCAACATCTGGGAAACGAATAAGGAAATAGCGAAGACTTTACTGGAAGAAGGTCGGGCGCTGAAAATTGAATATATTCGCCACGAATATCCGCATTGTCATCGATGTGGCACGAAATTGATGTACCGTGCTCACCCGAGTTGGTTTATGGATATTCAGAGCCAGAAAAAGGAAATGTTGGAGGCGAACGAGCGGACAAGCTGGACGCCAGATAATCTGAGGACTGGACGATTCCATAACATCATCGAGCAGGCGCCGGATTGGAATTTGAGCCGCGATCGTTATTGGGCAACACCAATTCCAGTGTGGAAGGGTGTGAAAAATGATGGCACGGAAGTAGTGAAGGTGATTGGTAGCTTTGAGGAATTTGAAGAAGTTACGGGTCGCAAGTTGGACGATTATCATTTGCCGCAAGTTATGGACGTTACGTTTGAGTGCGACGGCGCAGAAATGCATCACATCGGTAAGGTTTTGGACTGCTGGTTTGAATCTGGTTCGATGCCATTCGCCCAGTTCCATTATCCATTTGAGAACAAGGAAAAATTTGAAGCAAGTTTTCCGGCTGACTTTATCATTGAGGCGATTGACCAGACGCGTGGTTGGTTTTATAGCTTAACGGCGGTAAACGTGGCTTTGTTTGGTAAATCTCCATGGAAGAATTTGATTTGTACTGGATTTATCAATGCCGCCGACGGTAAAAAAATGAGTAAGAAGCTGAAGAATTATACCGACCCGATGGAACTTATGAATAAGACTTCGGCCGACAGTTTCCGATTCTTGATGCTTTCAAGCCCACTAACAAATGGCGAAAACTTTGCCTTGGCGGATAAGGACGTGATGGATGTAGCGCGCAAGCTTGGTATGATCTGGAATATGTATGACTTCTTCACGATGTATGCCGAAGTTGATGGCTGGGAATTTAATGGCGATATATCAGATCCGCTTCACGATTTAACTAATCCGTTGGACATTTGGATTGTGTCGAGGTTGCATCAATTGATAACAGAGGTCGAGCGAGGTCTTAATAATTACAATCTTCAGGATGCGACCAAGCCGATTTTGCCATTCTTAGACGACGCAAGTAACTGGTATGTCCGACGCAGCCGTCGCCGCTTCTGGAAATCTGAAGATGATAGCGATAAAAATGACGCTTACCGCACGCTCCATTATGTTTTGGTGCGACTCAGTTATATGCTAGCGCCGTTTACGCCATTCTTAGCGGAAGAATTGTACCATAATTTGACGGGCGATAACGAGTCGATTCATCTTAAAGATTGGTTGCCAGCTGGTGAAATAGACAATTCAATGCTACGCGACATGAATGCGTTGCGCACTGCGGTGAATGATGGTCTGTCGAAGCGCGCATCGGAGGGAATTAAGGTGCGTCAGCCGTTGGCGTCTGTGAAGCTTATCAACACTATTTCTCAGGATACGTCGGCGGAAGTTGCGCAGTTCTTGATTGATATCGCTAAGGATGAATTGAACGTGAAATCTGTCGAAATTGTTGCAGATTCAGAGTCTGAGTCAGCGCAACCGAGTGTTGTTTATGACTTAACAATCACTCCTGAACTAAAGTGCGAAGGTTTGATGCGTGAAATCGTTCGCCACGTCCAAAGCGCACGCAAGCAGGCTGGTCTACAGATAGATGATCGAATTGTACTGAGTATCTCCAGTGACGATTCTGAAATATCTCAAGCTATTGACGCTTTCGCTGATGTCATTAAATCTGAAACTCTTGCTGTGGAATTGAATTCTGCGGCTGATGAATCAGAAAAGTATGACGCCAAAATCGAGAGTAAATTGGTAGAAATTTCCCTGAAAAAAGCTTAAAGGCTAGTAAGTGAAATGAAAATATCCTCCTCTTAGCGGGGAGGATATTCTATTGACTTTTAATCGTACTTATGCTAATATATAATTATTAATTGATAAAAATAAAAAAATTATGCACAATTTATTCAACAAATTATTTGGTAGTAAAGTAGGATTTTTGCCAATTGATCCGCTGGCGGATGGACTTGCTGAAGAAATTATTAAAGAGCAGCGAGAGTCACAGGCAATTCGGCTAGACGTTGATGAAATAGAAGACATTCGTAAATTTTGGTCTCGTGCGGATGGCAACTTTGATGATTAATGATGTATAATTACTCTCACAAAGAGCTGAAAATGTAGGAGGTGCTATGATTACTAAAGCCATTATTCCGGTCGCTGGTTGGGGCACACGAATGTTGCCGATTACCAAATCCATCGAAAAGTGTATGTTGCCGGTCGGCACTCGTCCAGTGATTGATTATATTGTGCAAGATGTTGTGCGAGCGGGCGTGAAGGATATTTACTTCGTAGTTGGTGAGCAGAGTACGCAGGTGCAGAGTTATTATCGATCGAATATTCAATTGAACGATTATCTGCGCCGTGCGGGAAAAGAAGATAAATTACCTCTGGTGGCTCCACTTAGCGACATCCGAATACATTTTTTAACTCAGCCGGGAACTGGTGGCTACGGAACAAGCATTCCAGTTGGTCTGGCGAGTGAATTTATCGAACAGGGCGAGTCGGCTTTTGTGATTATGGGCGATCAATTCTTTTGGCGCGGCGACGGCGGCTCAAACGCGGCAGATTTGGCGGAGTTGGTGGAATCGCGTGGATTGTCGGCTGGGCTATTGGGAAATCCTGTCGAAGAGGAATTTATTCCGCAAACAGGGATTATTGAAACTGACAATCAGGGCAATTTTGTGCGAATAATTGAAAAGCCAAAATTGGAAGAAGCTCCAAGCAATCTCAGCAATTCAAGTTTTTACGTCTTGAACAAAGAGATTTTCGAGTTGGCGCGAACTTTGCCAGCAAACCCTAAGAGAGGCGAGTTTGAGCTAACGGATGCGATTAATTCATACATCGATGGCGGCGGCGTGATTGTTGTCGGCGAAGCTAAGGGCGAATATATGGAATGCGGCTCACCGAGTGGTTGGCTGAAGGCGAATAATGCTATGGCGAAAAACGCTACTTGCTAACTGTACTTGATTTTATTGCTAGTTTTTGATAGAATTATTAGAGTTAATTCATAATAATTAAGGAACGAAATGAAAGCAGTCGTAAAAATCTCTGGCAAACAATATCTTGTCAGCGAAAAAGAGTCCCTCTTGGTGGATCTCCTCCCTGAAGGCACAAAAGAACTCACTCTCGACGCACTTTTAGTGATTGATGGTGATAAAATCAAGGTTGGTACGCCAGCCGTAAAAGGCTCTAGCGTTAAAGCTAAGGTCGTAGAAGCGGAAGTTAAAGGTGATAAACTCCGCGTTATCCGCTACAAGAGTAAGAAGCGTGTACACAAAGAAACTGGTCATCGCCAGAAGTACACGAAGATTGAAATTACGTCAATCAAATAGTCTAAGAGCCGCTTTCGCAAAGGAAGCGGTTTTTTGATGTCTGTTATTTATGTTCTGCTCATGCTATAATTAAGGCAGGTAAAAAGGGGAACGAATGACAAAAATCATTGCGGTGACAAATCAAAAAGGTGGCGTCGGCAAAACAACGACGTCAATTAACGTAGCATATTTTTTGGCAAAAGCTGGCAAGAAGACATTGTTGGTGGATTTTGATCCGCAGGGCAATGCTACTAGTGGACTTGGGATAGATAAGCAAAATTTGGGCGCAACAATATCAGAGGTGATTATGCGACAAATTGACCTGGCGAATATCATATTGCCGACGGAATATAAAAACTTATCAATCGCTCCAGCTACACCTCATTTGGCGAATACGGAAGTGGAGCTGGCGCAGGCGCAGGGAAGGTTTGTTCGCTTGCGAGAAGCTTTACAAAAGGCGACGGATTACGATTATATTATTATTGACAGTCCGCCGAGCTTGAGTTTGTTGACAGTTAACGGTATGATTGCCGCTAATTATGTATTGCTCCCAGTTCAGGCGGAATTTTACGCTCTGGAAGGGTTGGGGCAGCTTTTGGAAAGTATGAAATTAATAAAGAAGGGGCTTAATCCACCTCTGGAATTATTGGGCGTTTTACTGACGATGATGGACTCCAGGACTACATTATCTGGGCAGGTTCACGCTGAGGTTAAAAAGTATTTTCCGGATAAGATTTTTAGGAATAGCATTCCGCGAAATATTCGCTTGGCTGAAGCTCCTAGTCATGGCGCGCCAGTTGGAGCGTACGATCGTTTTTCAAAAGGTTCTCGGGCTTATAAGGCGCTAACAAAAGAAATTATAGAGAGGGTGGAGCGATGAAAAAAGGTTTAGGTAGAGGTTTTGGGTCATTGATTCCAACCAATTTGATCGATGAAACGTTCGATCCGACAGCGCAACAGGACGTGAAAGTTTCTCATTTGAGAGATATTGCTATTGATCAAGTTGTCCCAGATCCAGATCAGCCGCGTCGCTTTTTTGATGAGAATGCTTTGAATGAGTTGACGGAATCGGTGCGCGAGCATGGTGTGGTTCAGCCGATTGTTGTGACGCCAAAAGGCGATAAGTATCTGATAGTGGCGGGCGAGCGACGTTGGCGGGCGGCGAATAGGGCGAATTTAACAGAGGTGCCGTGTATTGTCAGGAGTATGAGCGACCAAAATCGCTTAGAGGTCTCTTTGATTGAAAACTTGCAACGACATGATTTGAATGCGCTTGAAACTGCGACTGCTTATCAGAAATTGCGCGACCAATTCAATATGACGCTGGAGGAAATTGGCAAGCGTTTGGGCGGTAAATCTATAAGTGCGGTCAGTAATACGTTAAGGCTACTGAAATTGCCGAAGTCTGTGCAGCAGGCGTTGTTTGAGGGGCGATTAAATGAAGGGCAGGCAAGGCCTCTAATCGGTTTACCTGATGACGCTGCGGAAGATATTATGGAGCGAGCTATTCGCGAGGAGTGGTCAGCGCGACGGATTGAGCAAGTTGTTACTTTGTGGAAACAGGCGAAGGCTAGTCCAATCGAGAACAAACGACGCCCAGCAGATATGCCTCACGCAGATGCTGTTGAAAGTCTTTCAAAGCGATTTGGAACAGGTGTAAAAATCCGTACAAACGGCCGTGGAGCTGGTCAGATTAGTATCAAGTTTAAGGATAATCTTGAATTTGAACGAATAAGAGAATTGCTCGAAAAGTAATTTTTATTAGAACGAGCGAATTTTATTGAATGGGAATATTCGTAGACTAACTGGTCCGACGATGTCATAAAGAGGGATTGGTCCCATGCAATTTCGAGAGTCGCAAGAATAGCTTCCTTGGCGGTGATCACCCATGACGAATATCGTACCTTCCGGTACGGTCGTATCGACATCGCCAGAAGTAGGCTGTCCTGGCTCATTTTTATTGACTGAGGTATCAGGGTTAAATCCGTCGGGGTTCTCTGTATTGTAAACAGTTACGGTGCCGTTTTTTACAGTAACTCGTTCACCGGCAAAGGCAATTACACGCTTAACAATATATTCGTCTTTACCTGTCGAGGCGTTAAAATTCGGATTCTTAAACACAATTACTTGTCCGCGCTTTGGGATGTAATTTTTATTTTGCAATTTTGAACCAGTGACGGGCAATCGATTGACGATCAGACGATCGCCGGTGTACATCGTCGTTTCCATACTGGCACCTTCAACATTGAAAGTTTGAAATACAAATGTGTTCAATAAAAGTGTACCAATCACCACGCCAACAACGAAAATGACCATTCCCAGGCCATCTTGTAATTTTGGATGACGATCCATAAAAGTAGCGTCCATTGTTTCAATTATAAGCGTTTTGTGTGTTATAATCAATAGATATGAAACCACGCAAACAGTCGATGGACGGATTTGTCGCCAAGCGACCACAGCGAACTTCGTTGGGGGAAATTACTAGCAAAAAAACGACTACGCTCGGGCATCCTCGTAGTAACGAAGATAGTCCGCAAGTGTCGAATAATGCGACAAGGAATATTCAGCAACCAACTTCTGCTAATAAATTAAAGCAGAATATTAGCGAATCGTTGGCGGCAATTGATGAAAATACCAAGCCTTCTCATCGGCAGGAGCGCAAACAGAAGCGTAAGAAAAAGTTAATTACCAGGATTATTCTTGCGATTATTGGAATTATTATTGCAATTGTGGCGGGCTGGCTGCTATTAAAATTGTGGCAGACGATGAATTCGGTGTTCCATAATGGCGGAATCTTAGGACTATTTTCGCAGCAGAAACTGAAAGAGGATGCTTATGGTCGAAGTAATGTGCTGATTTTAGGTACAACAGATGACGATCCGGACCATCCAGGTGCGACATTGACCGACTCGATGATGATTCTTAGTGTCAATCAGACAAAGAAGGACGCGTATATGTTTAGCATTCCGCGTGACTTGTATGTAAAATTTGGTATGGCGTGTAATTCTGGTTACGCTGGTAAAATCAATGAATATTTTGGTTGCGTGAATAATGGCGATAGCGCACAGGCGGAAGCCGAACGAATGGATAAAACGAAGAAATTCATCGGCGATATATTCGGTATGGATATTCAATACGTGGCGCATATTAATACTGCGGTGATTCGTGATGCTGTCAATGCGGTCGGCGGAGTTACTGTTGACGTACAGAGTCGTGATCCGCGGGGAATCCTTGATCCAAGCATGGACTGGATGTGCCGAGCGAAGGAATTGAACTATCAGCAACGTCGCGAACGATGTCCAACGGGTCACTATATGCAATTAACTAACGGCAAGCACGAAATGGACGGCGAAAAGGCGATGTGGTTCTCTCGGGCGCGTGGTTTGGTGGCGCCAACTTACGGATTGGAACAATCCAACTTTGACCGAGAGAAAAACCAGCAATTGGTACTTATGGCGCTAAAAAACAAAGCTACTTCCACGGGAACGCTGACTGACTTTGGTAAGGTGACGTCTCTGATGGATGCCATGGGTAAAAACTTGCGCACAAACATTGACACGAAAGAAATCCGCACAATTATGAATCTTGGCTCGGAAATAAAAGAATCTGATATTCACAGATTGAGTTTTGTGGAGGAAGGCAACGTACTTATGACTACTGGCACGGCGGGTGGCGCAAGCATAGTCCAGCCGGCTGCGGGATTGTATGATTATGACGACATTCGCGCTTATATAAAGTCTGAGATTTACGCAACGCCGTTATCTAAGGAAAAAGCCACGGTTGCTGTCTTGAACGGTTCTGGTGTGGCTGGTGCAGCGCAGAAAGAAGCGGACAAATTGACAGAATTAGGAATGAAAGTTGTTCATGTCGGCAATGCTCCAGGTAATGAAAAAATAGGGAAGACTCAAGTTTATCAATTGCCAGCTGGTAAAGAAAAAACCGCTACAAAAGATAAATTTAAGGAGTTGTACGGCTCGGTTTCATCAGATTCCTCGAAGTACAATTTGAATGTTGATGCACAATTTATCGTTGTTGTGGGAACTGGCTCATAATTTGGTATAATAGAGTAAGTTATGGAGTTACTGAAAACTGTTAAACGAAGAACGTTTTGGAGCGAATTAGTTTACTATGTCTTAAATATTGGCTTGGCGGTGGCATTACTTGTTATCGCTCAAGCATTTCAGACCCCGTTTCCAGCGTTAGCACTTGTTGTGCTGAGTAAATGGCGCATAATTGCCGTTCGTCCGCGTTTTTGGTGGGCAAACATTCAGGCTAACTTGGTTGACTTAACGGTCGGAATTGGTGTTGTTGGTCTGATGTATCTACCTACGTCAGTGTTTTATTTCCGCGTAGCATTGGCAATACTATATGCAATTTGGCTAGTTGTGATTAAGCCGATGTCTAAGCGCTGGCAGGTCGCCATGCAGTCGTTGATCTCTATTTTCGTCGGCGTAACTGCGCTTATGGTGGTGTCGTACGAGTGGCCAGTTTCTGTGGTTGTTATTCTGATGTTCTTGATCGGTTATAGTTCTGCACGCCATTTCCTACACAGTTATGACGAAGAACAAACGGTTTTACTTTCGGCAATCTGGGGACTCATCTTTGCTGAGCTGGGTTGGCTGTCGTATTATTGGACTTATAGCTACGGAAAGTCATTATTTGGCGGCGTTTCACAGGTTACGATAATCTTATTACTATTCTCGCTCGTCGCCAGTAAAGCTTACCAATCTTACAACAAGCACAAAGCTATTCGATTTTCAGACATATCCGCTCCGGTGATTCTTACTATCGGAATTATCTTAGTGATGCTAGTGTTCTTAAATTCTGTAGTAATTTAATCTTGGGCGCCAGTGAAACGCAGGACTAGGATGTAATTGAGAACTCTCTCTTTTACAAAACCATTTTTCACGGCTTCGTCAATTATTCTATTGTGCTGCTGGGGGTCCGCCTCAATAAACAACAAACCTGCTGAGGTGAGACATCGTGGTGCTTGTGAGATCAATTGCAATATCAATTTCAATCCTTCGTCTTCGGCGAAAAGCGCAATTTCTGGTTCGTATTGGAGCTCTGGTGACACATTCCAATTTTTGTCAACGTAAGGCAAATTGGCAAAGATATAGTCGACTGGTTTGAGTTGACCGTTAAGTAATGATTGCTGTTGAATATGGACGTCCGCATTTAAGGCGTTCGCATTTTTTTCTGCAATATTTAAGGCCGGTTTGCTAATGTCGGATAAGATCACTGACAAGTTGCTTCTCTCTAATTTGGCAGTAATTCCCAGACAGCCAGACCCTGTGCCAACGTCAATTAAAACTTTTTCGGCAATTTCGCTGGCGGTCAGTTCTAAGAATAATGAAATTAGATCTTCGGATTCAGGGCGGGGAACTAAAACAGAGGGAGATACAGTGAATTTACGCCCGTAAAATTCTTTATAGCCCAGAATGTAGGCGATTGGTACGCGGTCTAATCTTAGATCTAGTCTGGCATTTGCGATGTCAAATCTTCTGGGGTCAATTTCTTCGTCCAGGTGAGCGTGTAGGTAAGTGCGGTTTTTCCGTAAAGTGTTGGCTAATATCAATTCGGCGTCTAATCTGGCGGACGGGATGTTTGCCGTTTTTAAGGATTTTGTGGCAATTTTTAGCCATTCAGAGATAATCATATATCTAATTATAACATATATCTATGGAATGTAAAAAGTAAAACGCTTGCAAAAACTGAGAAAAATGGTAAAAAGTATTGATAAATCAAGAGATAGAGAGTATTATAGGCTTCATATCATTAGCGAAAGAGATGAATATATAATGGAATTGCCAAATAATACGCGCAGTAGCGAAGCCGCAAAGCAAATGGAGTTTGCAGAAGGATTTAATTCTGAACTGACGACCAAAGAAAAGTTGCAGGCGGCAGCGGAATTTGATGATCTGGTTTGGTTGACATTACTTAGATTCGCGGGAGACGCGGAAACTTACGATCATACTGAATCGATGGATCGGGTAAAATCGCAAGTTTTATTAGAAATTCCTCAAAAAGACGGATCTTATATATTGGTCAGTGTGGAATCCGCTCTGCTTGATAATGGAGATAAAGAACGATCCATATCAATTATGGAGTGGAATGAGGGAAGTAAAGAGACGCATGATTATTATATAGAAGATGATCAGGTTTTTAGGTACGATGACAATATTGCTGAGCGGTCGAGAGAGTTAAAGAGAGTACTGCGCCCCGAAGGTATCATCATAATACGTATGGTTGATAGGTGTAACAATGAAATAGAGAATGATAAATTAGAGCAACAAATGGGGCTGAATCGTCAGCCTGTTGGTGTGGAAGAGATAGGTAAGTTGGCAGAATTATTGGAGTCTGCTGAGCCGCGTAAGCTGTACTAATTACTAGCATTCTGAGCTTTCAGTTCACGCTCATATCTCTGTAGATTTTCAATCAAATCATCGATATCCCCGTTCATTGCAGCGGGGATATTGCTACGGCTGTAGTGAATGCGGTGGTCGGTGATTCGGTCTTGCGGGAAGTTGTACGTTCGGATTTTTTCCGAGCGGTCGCCAGTTCCAACCAACGAGCGTCGCTCTGCACTTAATTTGGCGTTTTCCTCGTCAATTTTCATCTGCAACAATCGCGAACGAAGCACGCTCATGGCTTTTTCGCGGTTTTTAATTTGCGACTTTTCATCCTGGTTTGTAACTATCATTCCAGTCGGCAAGTGGGTGATTCGCACTGCTGAGTCTGTCGTGTTCACACTTTGACCGCCGTGTCCACTGGAGCGGTAAATGTCGACGCGCAAATCGTTCGGATTTATCTCAATGTCAGCCTCTTCTGCTTCTGGCAAAACCGCCACTGTTACAGTTGAAGTGTGGACGCGACCTTGGCTTTCAGTTACTGGAACTCGCTGAACTCGGTGTACGCCACCTTCGAACTTCAATTTAGAATATGGCGCGTCGCCCTTGATCATAAAAATAACTTCTTTATAGCCGCCAGAATCGTTGGCTGATTCGCTAATTAGTTCTACTTTATAGCCGTTAGATTCGCACCAACGTAAATACATGCGGTATAGTTCTGTCGCAAACAATGACGCTTCATCACCGCCCGCACCAGCGCGGATTTCCATAATGATATTTTTCTCGTCGTTGGGGTCTTTCGGGGTAAGCAGGATGAATAATTCTTCTTCTAATTCGGTCAATCGAGCTTCGGTTTCAGTAATTTCAAGCTTCGCCAGGGCAGCCAGCTCGCCACCTTCGTTTGCTAATTCCTTGGCTTCTACTAAGTTTTTTTCCAGGTTTTCTCGCTCTTCGCCTTTGGAAATAAGCGTTTCTAATTCTGAAAATCGTTTGTTTTTTACCATAAAATCTGGCGAGCTGTAAGCGTCAGGTTGCGCTAAAAAATTGCTCAAATCAGCTCGTTCATTTTTTAGAGAATCCATATCTAAAGAAATCTTTGCCATATCTATAAAATTATATCATACATTGACAAATGCTTCTCAGTATTGTATTGTATAGTGATGATGAGAGAATGCAATATTGATTCGCGTGATTTGGCTTACGAAAATACTGATAAGCTGGCGATTTGCGACGTTGGAAAATCATCTGAGCTGGTACAATGTATTGAAGACCTTCCAGAGAATATCCCAGCAAACGATCCGAGAGTTGATTTGATTGTGGAGAGTTTGTTTAAGATTGATACCAATCCAATAGAGAAGCCAGTTTCATTACGCGATTTGAATGAATTAATTAAAGGTAATATTGCCGGTGAAACGAAAATATCTATATATGAGGGTGAGTGGCCTGACACGAGAGCGATTCCGGGATCTGATATTCCGTTGCCGGTTGAATTATTTGTGGCTGCACCGATGATTAAAGATTGGCGAGAAGGGCGAGTGTCGGAATCGAAAGGTGGGAAAAGTAGTCGCGATATTATTAGGCAATACGCAGGAATGAATCCGAAGGCTAGCCCTCCAATACGCAGTGTAGATATTATCGTGGATTCTGACAGCAGGGTATTTTTGGCTCTGCAGGGCGACGGTGCTCACCGTTTATGTGCCGCAAAAATGCGGGGAGACCGTGAAATATTATGTCGCGAGATAAGTGTTGTCAGATTGAAATAGTGTAAAATAAAACCGCCCAGTGATTGAGCGGTTTTTGAGTTGTCGGACTAATTTGTCAGATTATTTAGTCTTTTTGTCTGATTTTGGAGAATCAGTCTTAGCTGCTTTTTTAGCGTTAGCTTTCTTTGCTTTGTTTGCCAAAGCTGCTCGGCGAGCTTCAGCGGCTGCTTGACGAGCCTTAAAGCGATCAACACGACCTTCGGTGTCGATAATCTTTTCTTCACCAGTAAAGAATGGGTGAGATGCTGATGAAATGTGAACCTTAACCAATGGATATTCGTTGCCGTCTTCCCATTTGATAGTTTCGGTTGTTTGCGCTGTTGACTGAGTCAAGAACGCGAAGCCCGCTTGTTCGTCGCTAAATACGACAGGGCGATAGTTCTGTGGGTGAATACTGCTTTTCATAACCTTGGTATTTTAACAAAAAAAACGGAGTAATGCAAATATCACCAGCAGCATGAATATACATTGCAATCATGTCGTTTGCAAATTGTCAAAAATATGATGAAATACTTGACAAATCAAGAGAGAGAGAGAGTATAACTGGTTCTGATAATTAGGAAAATTAAGGAGTTATATAATATGGACAAGGGAAGGCAACCTACACTTTGGAGCAATCATAATTTAGACAGCTTGGCGAATGAGGCGTTTCGACGCAGTGAAGAAAAAAGAAAAATACAGGTTGTCAGCGAGATACTGGATCAACCTGATGGCTATGAAGAAAGTAATATAAATACTCTGATTAATCAGGATTCGTTGTCACGGCTTGGTGGTATGCTTAGTGTAAGCCTTGATCTGGAACTATCTCCTAAATTTATAGGTAGCAGCCCTATTAGCGCGAAGCTATTTAAACCTCATGAGAGTGTTGTTGATTCTTCTAATATTATACCAGTGGAAGTAGGTACTTCAGTCGTGGCGTTTGATGTCTACGAGGATGTCCACATCGGGAAAGACGGAGCAAGGGCTGGATCAGTCTTATTGTTTAAGTTGTCGGCAAATCTAATTGATGAACCAGCGCCGGATATGACTGCAAAAGATTTGGCGTGGGGAGAGAATTGTTCGTATGGTGCTTTTGTGGATGATAGCTCGATTACTTATTTTGAGTTCGCTCGGGCAGGTGGCGATGTAGTTCGCGCAGAGGTGCGCCGCAAGGATCCGACAGAGGAGAGTGGTCAATCTGTCGAAATGCAAGTTGTAGAGCCAAGAGGAGAGTGGTGTGAGATTCAGAAGATTTCTTCTTCGAGCAAGGAAGCAATTGAGCTTGATCAAGAGATGGAAAAGTTCATCGCGTCGCGTCGATAGATAGTTGCTCCCGATGAAGAATAGTGGTATAATTGCCAAGTAACTAATTTTAATGACACAATCCGTTTCACACTCCAAATCGTGAGCGGATGAGGCAAAAGGAGAAGAGAATGTCTGTAAAGGTAGACATTAAGGCTTTGCTGGAGTCAGGTGTTCATTTTGGACACAAAACCAGCCGCTGGCACCCAAAGATGGCGCCATATATTCACAGTAAGCGTCAGGATAGTCACATTATTGACTTGACTAAGACAGTTGAAGCTTTGGATAAGGCTTTGCCGGAATTGACAAAGATTGCTGCATCAGGCCGTAAGGTTCTATTTGTTGGCACCAAAAAGCAAGCCAAAGACGTTGTTCGTGAAGCAGCTGAAAAGATCAACCAGCCATACGTAGTTGAGCGCTGGATTGGTGGTATGTTGACTAACGGTTCAACTATTGCTCAGCAAATTAAGAAACTGAAGAATCTTGAAAAGCGAATGGCTTCAGGTGACTTGGAAAAGCGTTATAACAAGCTTGAAGTACAGCGCTTCCAAGAGGAAATTGACAGCTTGAATATGAAATATGGCGGCATCAAGGATTTGATGGGCAAGCCAGGCGCTGTTGTCATCGTCGACGCATTGACCGACGCAAATGCAGTTCGTGAGGCTCAAACTTTGGGCGTGCCAGTATTTGCGATTGTTGACACCAACGTTAACCCAACAGGAATTGATTATGTAATTCCAGGTAACGACGATGCTGTTAAGGGTATTCAATTGCTATTAGACTACTTCACCGCAGCTGTTGCTGAAGGTGCAGGTAGCGTAAAGGTTGAAGAAAAACCAGCTAAAAAAGAGGAGAAATAGGATGGGCGTTTCTGTTGACGATATTAAAAAATTGCGCGAATTGACCGGCGTAGGCTTGACTGACGCTAAAAAAGCTTTGGTTGAAGCTGAGGGTGATTTCGATAAAGCTTTAGAAGCTATGCGCAAAAAAGGCTTGACGAAAGCTGAAAAGAAAGGCGATCGTGAAGCTCGTGAAGGTTTGATCGAAAGTTATGTTCACTCTGGTCGAATCGGCGTTATCGTTGAGGTAAACTGTGAAACCGACTTCGTGGCTCGACTTGATGACTTTAAGACGTTGTCGCACGAAATTGCTATGCAAATTGCAGCGATGAGCCCAAAATATGTTTCTGAGGCTGACATTCCAGCAGAGGAAATGGAGCGTGTTAAAGCTGAGCTTATGGCGAGCGAGTCTTTGGCAAGTAAGCCTGAAGAAATGCGCGAAAAGATCGTTGAAGGTCAATTGAAGAAGCATTTTGCTGAGCAGGTTCTTATGAGCCAGGCATACATTTTGGATGATTCTAAGACTGTTGAGCAACACGTTAAGGAGGCAATTGCGAAATTAGGCGAAAACATCGTTATTCGTCAATTTAAACGAATTGAGCTGGGCGTAAGCGAATAGATTTTCACGCAGAGAAGAAGTCGGCCGTAGCAATGCGGTCGATTTTTTTATTGTGTGGAAATTATTGAGCAACCGTCTTTTTGGTGGCGCGCATCTGTCGTGGTGACGATGAATTGGTGATTTTGAATGGTTTCCTGAAGAAGTTTTTCGCGAGTGGCGTCCAGCTCCGAGAAAACATCGTCTAGCAAAATGAGTGGTCGAGATTGGCTAATCTCCGTCTGCATTTCAAGCTCTAGCAACTTGAACGCCAGCATAATGGTTCGCATTTCGCCGCGTGAAGCAACTTTAACGGCGGGCTGATTATGGAGGAAAATTGTGAAATCTTCACGGTGTGGGCCAGCCGAAGTAAATCCTGTGACTATTTCATATTCGCGGGATTTTCCTAAGCGATTTAGTAGGGCTTGGTCGTAATTTTCCAGAGGTACAATAGCGCTATATTCGATGGATAATTGTGTGTCTTTTCCCGCCAAAGATTCGTATAAATTTTTTATGCGAGGCTCGTTTATCTGGAGAAATTTGGCTCGTTTTTGGGCAATGTTGGTCGCGTATTGGACAAATTTTATGTCCCAAGCAAACAGGTTGTCGCGCCAAATTGACGAGTCTTCTTGGTGGGATTTTAAGAGTTCGTTGCGCTGTAAAAGAGTGCGGTTGAAAGCTCTTAAATCCGTGTCGTATTTGGGGTCAAGCCGGGCAATTAAGCCATCCAGAAAGTCGCGTCGTCGGGACGGCGAAGAGGAAATTAATCTTAGTTCGCTTGGTTCAAACAAAACGACGGGCAAGCGGTTTTTTCTGGTTAAGACCTTTGATTTATTGTCATTGATGATGAATTCTTTGTTGATTTTTCCGGAAATTGAGTCTAGCTTAATACGTCGCTCGCCGAAATCGCCCTCCAAATGAACAATTGTTTGCGGAGCGTTCAGCGTCATACAGTCGCCAAGACTGCCACGAAAACTACTGCCGCGCAGCGCCACATAAACCGCCTCGAGCAGATTCGTCTTGCCGGTGCCATTTGGTCCAACGATTACCGTCCCAGAATTGCTAAAAGCCGCTTCGTGCAGATGATAAGACCGGAAATTGTATAGCTTAATCTTAGAAATCACTCTGTTATTATAGCACGGGGCGTGAGGCAAAATTAGCAGACAAGACGCTTGAAGTTTGATATAATAACGGATAGATAAATTGGAGGAAATATGTTCGACACAAACCCTTATGAAGAAAAAATGAATGCAGCGTTTAGCTTTTTTCAAGATGAATTGAAGAAGGTGCGAACGGGCAGGGCGCACGCTGGAATGCTTGACGGTGTTATGGTTGAGGCTTACGGCTCAAAAATGCCGCTTAATCAGGTTGCAAACGTAACCGCTCCAGAGGCACAAATGCTGTTAGTTACGCCATTTGACCCGAGTAACATTACGGCAATTTCTTCTGCAATTCGCGACAACCAAAGCCTAGGTTTTAATCCGTCTGACGATGGGCGAGTGGTTCGCGTTCCAGTTCCAGCTTTGACCGAAGAGCGCCGCCATCAATTGGTGAAACAGGTTAGTGAGAAGGTCGAGGAGGCTCGAATTGCGATGCGTAATATTCGCCAAGATGCTCTTAAGGACGCTAAGCGAATGAAGGACAATAAAGAGCTGAGCGAAGACGATTTGAAGCGTGTAGAGAAAGAAATTGACGGCTTAATGAGCAAGATGCAGACGCAAATTGACGAGGCGTTTAAGGCGAAAGAAAAGGACGTCTTGACTGTTTAATGAGCGAAACTTTTGCCGATAAAGTGAAAGCGTTGAATTTGCCGTTGGATCAAATTATTGTTATTGGTAGCGGGATTTTGGATCAATTGGGGATTCGTCCAGCTAGTGATATTGATCTTGCGGCGAGTCCTGATTTGATGAAAAAGCTCTCTGAGGAGAGTGGCGATTGGATTAAAAAGTTCGACGACAATCAGCGTTTTTATTTTGTAAAAGATGATGGTTCGGCTGAAGTTTGGGACGGCTGGGTTTTTGATGGGCAGGCTGTTAGCTATGATGATTTGCTTGATTACGCGGTGGAATATGATGGCGTGAGGTTTGTCAGTTTAGAGTTTTTATATCAATGGAAAAAATGGCGCAGCCGCGAAAAAGATGTTCAAGATGTGAAATTAATTGATGAATGGAGGGCGGATAATGAGTGAAAATGTGAGTTTGCCGCGGCATATCGGGTTTATTGTTGATGGAAATCGGCGGTGGGCAAAACAGCATGGCTTGCCGACATACGAAGGACATCTGGCGGGCTATAACTCGCTAAAAGACGTGGCGTTGGAGGTTCTTCATCGAGGCGTGAAATATGCGAGTGCTTACGTTTTTAGTACGGAAAACTGGAAGCGGTCAGAGGAAGAAGTCCGACATTTGATGAAATTGCTATTGAACATACTGAAGGCTGACCTGCCGATATTTATCGAAAACGAGGTTCGCTTGAGGGTTGTTGGGTCCAGGGAAGGCTTGTCGGATCAATTGATCAAAGCGATTGACGAGGCTGAGGAGAAAACTGCCGATTTGAAAAACGGAGAATTGGTTTTATGCTTGAATTATGGCGGACATTTGGAGATTGCTGATGCGGTTAAAAAAATTGTTCAATCTGGAGTTTCTGCTGAGGAAGTCACGCCTGAGTTGATTGCTGAAAACATATACGCGCCAGAAGTGCCGCCATGTGATTTGATTGTTAGAACTTCTAGCGAGCAGCGGCTCAGCAACTTTATGTTGTGGCGATCAGCATACAGTGAGTTGATGTTTATTGAGAAGAATTGGCCAGACGTGACAGTGGACGACGTGTCGGTGATTTTAGAGGAATATGCTAATCGGAATAGGCGGTTTGGAAAATGATTATTTGGGGGGTACTTTTAGGGCTATTTGTTCTCATTTTATTGGTGGTTTTGCATGAATTAGGTCATGCTATTGTCGCCAAGAGAAACGGCGTCAAGGTTGAGGAGTTCGGAGTCGGATTTCCGCCTGCCGCAAAAAAATGGAAAGTAAAGCGAAGTTTCTTAGGTGAAAACGTAACGTTTAGTTTGAACTGGCTGCCGCTTGGTGGATTTGTCAAACTGAACGGTGAATATGATTCCGCAAAAGGCGAGGGCACATATGGCGGATCGACGTTTTGGGTGAAGACGAAAATCTTGCTGGCTGGCGTCGTGATGAACTGGATAACTGCGATTGTTTTGTTCACGATTCTTGCGATAATTGGCATGCCGAAAATCCTGTCGAACCAAGTTCAATTGCCATTTGACACAGAGGTTAGGCGTTCGCCGGTGGCGATAGCGAAAGTTACGCCAGGTTCGCCTGCTGATAAAGCTGGACTTAAGATTAATGACCAATTGGTGCAAATAAATAATCAACCGCTTACAGAGGCGGGAAAGTTGCCAATTGTAACGAAGGAGAATGCTGGCAAAAAAATCAACGTCAAGTACAGGCGTGACGGCAAAGAATCGTCGCTTGATGTCCAGCTGAATGATGAAAAGTCCGTGAAGGGAAGCGGATATCTGGGTGTTATTCCGGGGCAGACGGAGAAAATGTATAGCACATGGTCGGCGCCTATTGTGGGTGTGGCGACTACTGGGCAATTGTCATATGAAACTATCAAAGGCGTTGGCGTGTTATTGGTAAAAACCGTGCACGGATCAATTGGACAAATATTCGGTTCCGCAGAATCAAAAGAATCTGCACGAGCTGATTTGGCTTCTGTCAGCGGGAGCGTAGCAGGACCAATTGGCATACTGGGTGTATTATTCCCGTCAGTTGTCAGTTCTGGAATTGAGTACATCATTTTCGTGGCGGCGTTAATCTCGCTGACGCTGGCGGTGATGAATATTTTACCAATTCCAGCTCTTGATGGCGGTCGCTGGTTCACGATGACAATTTTCCGCTTATTTAAGAAAGATCTGACGAAAGAACGTGAAGAAAATATTCAGGCAACCGGTATGCTAATTATATTAATCTTAACAATTTTGGTGACGATCAGTGATGTTGGAAAGCTCTTCTAAGAAAATAAAAAACTGCAAATGGTGGCTGATTTTGGCGCTTCCAGCTTGGGTTTATGGCGTATTTTTGGCGGTGGAAGTTATTGTTCCATTGGCGGTCGGTGTTTTGATAAAAATAGGAGTACCTCTCGGTTCTGTGAATTCAGTTATTCTTAATACGGTGCTTTCGGTTGTCGCATATATTTTGTCACTAATTGTCGTGATTTCTGTACCGTTTTTGGTTAAAAAGCGCCGAACAACTTTGAGCAATTTGGGCGTGAATGATTGGCCGACGTTTTTGGAAATATTCATTTCTCCGTTTGCTTTTGTGGCGTACTTTTTACTAACAATGGTTACGATGAGCATCGCTAGTGGCGTTTTCTCGGTGGATATGCAGCAAAAGCAGATTATACCGTTCAGTCAGAGTATGTTGGCGACTCATTGGCAATTTATCATGGCGTTTGTTGTGCTGGTGGTGTTGGCGCCGATTGTTGAGGAGCTTTTATATCGCGGATATCTTTACGGCAAGTTGCGTAATTCTTTCTCAATTTGGCTATCGATTATCGTAACGAGCATAGCATTTGGCGCGGCACATCTTTGGGTTGGTCCAGATTCGCCATTGCAGTGGGCGGTGGCAATTGATACATTTACTTTAAGCCTGGTGATGTGTGCTACCAGGGAATACACTGGCGCAATTTGGGTGCCGATTATGATGCATATGGCGAAAAACGGAATAGCTTTTTATTTCTTGTTTGTCAATACGGGCGCAATTAATCAGACGGAATCGTTATTGCCATTTATATTTATGTAAAGGAGAAAAATATGCGAATGACACAACTTTTTACTAGAACTTTGAAACAGGCGCCAGCTGGCGAGGTTGCGCGAAACGCCCAGCTTTTGATTCGTGCTGGCTATGTACATAAAACGATGGCAGGCGTTTATTCGTTTTTGCCGTTGGGTTTGAGAGTTCTTGAGAATATTAAGCAAATTGTTCGCGAGGAAATGGACAAGGTTAATAGCCAGGAATTGGTGATGAGTACTTTGCAGCGAAAGGAATTGTGGCAAGAAACTGGTCGCTGGAGCGATGAATTGGTCGACGTTTGGTTTAAGTCTAAATTGCAAGACGGTACAGATGTTGGTTTTGGTTGGACACATGAGGAACCGATTGTTGATCTTCTTCGCAATTACTTAAAGAGCTACAAAGATTTGCCAATTAGCGTTTATCAATTCCAGAATAAATTGCGAAACGAACTTCGTGCTAAGAGTGGAATTATGCGTGGTCGTGAATTTGTGATGAAGGATATGTATTCGATTCACGATAGTAAAGAGAGCTTGGACAGTTATTACAATTCAGTCATTGAGGCGTATAAGCGTTGTTATGACCGATTTGGAATTGGCGATGAAACATATGTGACGTTTGCTTCTGGCGGCGCTTTTACGAAGTTTAGCCATGAGTTTCAGACGATTTGCGATGCTGGTGAGGATTATATTTATTTGCATCGCGGTAAAAATATCGCTGTTAATGAGGAAGTTTTGGACGAGGCAATTGAGGAGCTCGGCGTTGATCGTAGTGAGTTGGAAAAGGTGAAAACTGCCGAAGTTGGCAATATCTTTAATTTCGGCACGCAGAAGTCCGAAGAAATGAAACTGGTATTTACTGACGCCGAAGGTAAAGAGCGATACGCTTATATGGGAAGTTATGGCATTGGAATTACGCGAGTTATGGGCGTGATTGTTGAGAAGTTCGCTGATGATAAAGGTTTGGTTTGGCCGGAAAATATTGCGCCGTTTAAGTTTCATATTGTTGCAATTGGCGGAAAAGGGCAGGAATTGGCGGGCAAGTTTTATGACGAGCTGGCTAATAACGGCGTCGATGCGCTACTCGATGATCGCGACGAGCGTCCAGGTGTGAAATTTGCTGATGCTGAGTTGATGGGATTACCGTGGCGGATAACGATTGGCGATCGAGCGATTGATGGTGATGGCTTGTTTGAATTGACGGAACAAGCAACTGGCGAAACGCGAAAAATGGATTATCAGCAATTGATGGAGTTTTGTCTTAGTCGGTAATGCTGATTATATTGACATAATAAATAGCGATTGATATACTCAGATAGACTTAATCAAGACTAATTAAAAACACTATATTTAGTGTAGATCTCGGTGGTCGCCGTATCATTAAAAAAAGAGGAGGAAATTTTTATGAAAAAAACTTATCAAATTACAGAAGCTGGGAAGGCTGATTTAGAAAAAGAATTAGCAGAGTTGAAAGGGCGACGTGGCGAGATTGCTGAAAAAATTGCGGCAGCGCGAGATTTTGGCGACTTGAGCGAAAACGCGGAATATGACGCTGCACGCGAAGAGCAGGGCTTGGTGGAAACGCGAATTTTGGAAATTGAAGATATTCTGCAGAATGCTGAAATTATTAAATCCAACGGCAGCTCAAGTGTCGGTTTGGGTAGTACGGTTGAATTGCAATGTCCAGAAAGAACCGTATCTTACACAGTGGTTGGACCAGTTGAGGCTGATCCACTGGCTGGACGAATCTCAGATCAGTCGCCAATTGGTAAAGAATTGATTGGTAAGAAAATCGGTGACGAAGTGACGATTAAAACGCCGAAAGCCGAAATTACCTACATTATTAAGTCGATATCTTAAGTCTGGCGGGATTTGTCGCTTATAATGTGCTATAATTATCTCTGTTATGGCTACACTTCAAGATTATCGCAATGAACGACTACGAAAACTGGAAACATTACGTCAATTAGGCGTTGAACCATATCCAGCAAAATCAGAACGAACTCACACTTGTGCTGAGGTTTTGTCTAAGTACGATGAGCTAGCTGGTAAGGAAGTTGTTGTTGCGGGTCGTGTGGCGTCTATTCGCAGTTTTGGTAAATTGGCGTTTATTAAATTACGCGATCAATCTGGTGATGTGCAACTTTACTTGCAACGTGATGACGTGGCGGAATTAGATGCTGCGCGCGGTGTGCTTGGAATGAAGCAGCTTAAATTGCTGGATACGGGCGATTTTATCGAGGCGAAGGGCATAATGACCACCACGCAAACAGGCGAAAAATCCGTTGGTGTACACGAACTTAGATTGTTGACTAAATCGTTGAGGCCAATGCCAGAAAAATTAGAGAATAAGGAAGAGCGCTTGCGCCGACGTTATGTTGATATGAACGTCAATCCTGAAGTTCGCGAGCGATTTATTCGCCGAAGTAGGTTTTGGCAGGCAACGCGAGATTATTTGAATAATCATGGATTTATTGAGATTAATGTTCCTGTCTTGGAACATACCACTGGTGGTGCTGACGCGAACCCATTTGTGACGCACATGGATGCGCTGGGTGATCAGCAGTTTTATTTGCGAATTAGCCACGAATTGCCATTGAAGCGGCTGATTGGTGCCGGATTTGAAAAAGTTTATGACCTCGGTCCGCGTTTTCGCAATGAAAATTATTCGGACGAGCATCTGCCGGAGCATATTGCTATGGAGTGGTACGCGGCTTACTGGGACTGGAAGCAGGGAATGCGTTTCATGGAGTCGATGTATAAAGATGTGCTTCAGAAGACTTTTGGTACTCTGCAATTCCAATTGGGCAAATTCAACGTCGATATGAGCGGCGAGTGGGAAGTTTGGGATTATGCTGAAGTTATTCGCAAGCATTACGGAATCGATGTTTATGACACGACGATTGAAGAAGTTGCCGCTAAGCTGAAAGAACATAATTTGGAAGTTGAAAAAACCGACTCTATCCCACGCAGCATTGATAAATTATGGAAGAATATTCGTAAAGATGTTGCTGGTCCGGTTTGGTTGGTGAACACGCCGAAGTTTATTAGTCCGTTATCAAAGACTAATCCGGAAAATCCAGAGACGGTGGAGCGTTTTCAGCCGGTAATTGCTGGTTCGGAATTGGGTAATGGATTCTCTGAGCTGAATGATCCGATTGACCAGCTGAATCGTTTTCTTGAGCAGCAGCAAATGCGTGACGCTGGTGATGAGGAGGCGATGATGCTTGATATTGATTACGTTGAGATGCTGGAATATGGAATGCCGCCGGCTTGTGGTTGGGGCTATTCTGAGCGAGTATTCTGGATTTTCGAGGGCGTTACGGCGCGTGAAGGTGTGCCGTTCCCGCAGCTTAAGAGTGAAATTGACGAAACAACTCGGGCAATTTATCCACAAGTCAACTTGTAATTTTGCTATAATTAAAGCATGAAACGTTTTCTTTTGGGGCTACTAACTGTTGGGTTATTGCTGGCTGGGTCTGGCAAAATGGCGTTTGCGGCGCGCTCGACGGATAATTTTACTATCACAAAATTTGATGCGGAATATTCACTGAGTCGCGACTCTGATAATCGATCAAAATTGGAAACCACTTGGCGAATTACGGCTAATTTTCCGCCGAACCAAAATCGGGGAATCGCGCCAGTTTTTGTTAAGAAGTACGATAGTCACTCGATGAATTTTTCATTGCAATCTGTAACTGATGAAAACGGTACGCCGCTTGAATATTCCTGGAATGACGATGAGTTGAGAATTGGCAATAAAAACACCTACGTGGAGGGCGAGAAAACTTACATTATTAAGTTTACGCAGCGTGACGTAACTAAGAATTACGGCGATACAGGGCGTGATGAATTCTATTGGGATGTGATCGGTGATGAGTGGCGTGTTCCTATGGAAAATGTGCAAATTTCCGTGAAACTTGATGAGTCTTTGGTTGCGGCAAGGCAAGGGAAAGCTTTTTGTTATGTCGGCAGTCGAGGTTCAACGACGCAATGCGATTTGAGCGAAGATAAGGGTCGGATTGCTGCAAAAATAGATAAGTTGAATCGTCGACAAGGCGTAACTGTGGCGGTTGGATTTAAGAGTGGGACTTTTTCTGGATATCAAGAAACGCTAATGGAGAAGTTGATTGGAATTTGGAACTTGATGCAGATTTTGGCTTATACAATCGCGACACCTTTGGCGATTTTTCTAATAATTCGATATATGCGGCTGGTCGGCAGGGAGAAGGAGTTAAAACCGATTCCACCGGAGTATTTACCGCCAGAAAATGTCAGTGTTTTGATGTCGACATATGTTTTGAAAAAATACGATCCATTCAAGGTCAAAGGTTTGCCAAAGGTTGCGCAATTATTAGACCTGGCGGTTCGGCATTATATTAAAATTTATGAAGTGAAAAAATCTTCGCTGTTTAGCGGTGCGCAATATGAGATTGAGATTATTAAAGATTTGCAAGAACTTAAAGCCGAGGAGATTGAAATTATCCAGGATATGTTCGACAGTCCATCTATTCCAAAACCAGGTCAACGCCTAAATCTGAAAAATCTTCAAAATAATATAAAATACATGACGCGAACGCGTGACGATGATAAAAATCTGGAGACGCTAGCCAGAGAGAAATATGGTTTATGCGAGCAAAATCCAGAGGTGAAGCGAATAATGAGAGGGTGGTTTAAGCGAGTTCTTGTGTTGGCTGTTCTGTTTTTGTCGCCGATGCTCCTTGTTATGTCAATTATGCTCGTCTTAGCGTCCAGAGGTTGGTCGCTGACTGATGATGGTTTGAGCTTGAGGCGATATTTGGAAGGATTGAAAATGTATATCGGCGTGGCTGAAGCTGAGCGATTGAATATTCTACAAAGTCCTGAAGGCACGGAAAAAGTAGTTGTTGATGTGAATGACGAAAAGCAACTTGTTAAATTATACGAAAGAGTTTTGCCTTACGCTGTGTTGTTTGGGCAAGAGAAAAATTGGAGCAAGCAAATGGGCAAATATTACGAGCAAGTTGGCGAGGCGCCAGATTGGTACGTTGGGCGAGGCGCGTTCAATGCCGTGGCGTTTTCGTCTGGACTGAGCGGTTTATCGACGGCGGCTGGCTATGCTAGTGATTATTCTTCAACTTCTGGTGGTTCGTCTGGTGGTGGATTCGCTGGTGGCGGCGGAGGTGGCGGCGGAGGCGGCGGCTGGTAGAATTTGCTATAATTAAAGATATGGATTTTTTATTGGAGTTATTTTCTGGCAGGCTAGTTTCATTTGCGGTTAAGGGTGAAAGTTTGTAATTATGTCTAATATTTTATTATGGCTGGCGGCGGCTGTTTTATTGGCGCTTTCTGGGTTATTTTCTGGGCTGAATATTGGCTTAATGATGGCGCGGCCTGATGACTTGAAGCGAAAGGCCAGGCAGGGCGACAAAATTGCGGCGCGGGTATATCGATATCGAAAAGACGGTTATTATCTGATTTTCTGTATTTTGCTCGGTAACGTCGGCGTGAATACCGCGATGTCAATTTTGCTGGGAAATATGACTAATGGCGTGGTCGGCGGTTTGATTGCGACGCTTCTCATTACGATGTTTGGCGAGATTTTGCCGCAGGCGATTTTCTCGCAGCGTGGATATCGATTTGTGCGATATTTCTTTTGGCTGCTTGATGTGATTTATGTGCTATTTTGGCCGCTTGCTCAGCCGATGTCGAAATTGTTGAATCGCTGGCTGGGTAAGGAAGCGCCGCAATTATATTCTCATCAGGAGCTGGAGGAGATTATTCACGAGCACGCCGTTAGGTCGGATAGTCCGGTTGATTATGACGAAAGCCGAATTGCGGCAGGAGCGCTGCAGTTTAGTAAAAAGACGGCTGGCGATTTGGTTACGCCGATGAGCGAAGTTTTTGTCGTGGATTTGGATGACGAGCTGGACGCGACTTTACTAGCTCAGATTA